>NZ_RAVX01000049.1:0-6333 GCF_003611605.1 Corallococcus sp. AB011P | reverse complement strand
AGACGGAGAGGTCGAAGTTGAGGCTCGTCGCGGCGAGGGTGCCCTTCAGTTCCTCGGCAGAGAACGTGGCGAGGGCCCAATGGAGGAACTTCACGGCATTGCCGTGGGAGATGGCGACGCCCTTGGGACGGCCGGTGCTGCCGGAGGTGTAGATGAGATAGGCGAGGTGCCCGGCGTGGATGTCCACCGGCGGAGCCGTCGTCGGCTGCTTCGCCAGCTCCTCATCCGAGTCGAGGCACACCGGCGTGGCGGAGGTCTCCGGCAGGGCGGAGAGCAGATGCGAATGCGCGACGAGAGCGGGGCCCTGTGCGTCCTCCAGCAGCCAGCCCAGACGCTCACGCGGGTAGCTGGGGTCCAGCGGCACGTAGGCACCACCGGCCTTGAGGATGCCGAGGGCACCGATGACGAGGTCTTCAGTGCGCTCGACGCACAGGCCGACGCGGACTTCAGGCCCGACGCCCAGTCCACGCAGGCGGTGGGCGAGTTGGTTCGCCTTCGCGTCCAGCTCCCGGTACGTCAGCTGCCGCTCGAGCGTGATGACGGCCAGCGCATCCGGCGTGCGGTGCGCCTGTGCCTCGACCATGGCTGGAATGCTGGATTCCTGCGGCGTCTGTGATGCAGGGGGATTCCACTCGACGAGGAGCTGCTGGCGCTCGGCATCCGTAAGCAGCGGCAGGTCGCCAAGCCTTGTGTCCGGCTTCGTGGCAATCGCCTCCAGCAACACACCGAAGTGTCCGGCCATACGCTGGAGGGTCTCGGCGTCGAACAGGTCCGTCGCGTACTCCAGCGTGCCGACGAATCCGTCCCGGCCTTCACGCAGACCCAGGGAGAGGTCGAACTTGGCGAAGTGTGCTTCCAGCGGTAGCGCCTGGAAGGACAGCCCCGGCAGACGCAGTGCCTCATTCGGCGTGTTCTGCAGGACGAACATGGCCTGGAAGAGCGGGCTGCGGCTCAGGTCGCGCGTGGGCTGCACGGCTTCCACGAGCTTTTCGAACGGAAGGTGCTGGTGCTCGAAGGCCGCGAAGGTCGTGCCTCGGACCTGGGACAGCAGCTCGCGGAAGGTCGCGCGAGGATTCAGCTGGGTGCGCAGGACGAGCGTGTTGATGAAGAAGCCGATGAGGCCTTCGGTCTCCGCCTGGGTGCGGCCGGCGATGGGCGTGCCCACGCTGACGTCATCCTGCGCGGAGTAGCGCGACAGGAGCACCTGGAACGCAGCCAGCAACGTCATGAAGGACGTTGCGCCTTCCCTCTGTGCCAGGGCCTTGAGCGCGTGAGAGACCTCCGAAGGGATGTGCACGTCCACCGTGGCGCCCCGGTGTGACTGCACGGGCGGACGCGGACGATCCGTGGGCAGCTCCAACGCCGCGGGGGCTCCCACGAGCTGCTGCTTCCAGTAATGGAGCTGTGCATCCAGGACCTCTCCCTGGAGCCAGTTTCGCTGCCAGGCCGCGAAGTCCGCGTACTGCACGGACAGCGGCGCGAGAGCCGGCGTGCTGTTCGTGGAGAAGGCCTCGTAGAAGGCCACCATCTCCCGGACGAGCACGCCCATGGACCAACCGTCGGAGACGATGTGGTGCATCGTCACGAGCAGCAGGTGTGAGTCCTCGGCCAGCCGCACCAGCGTGCTGCGCAGCAGCGGGCCTCTGGCGAGGTCGAACGGCCGTCGTGCTTCCGCGTTGGCCAGTCGCCGCGCCTCTTCCTCTCGCAGCGCTTCCGGCTGGGTGGCGAGGTCCACGAGCGGCAGTGTCCAACCACTGGAAGCGTGGACGGTCTGGATGGGCTGGTCCTGGTGCTCGTGGAAGGTGGTGCGCAGGGCTTCGTGGCGGGCAACGAGTGCCTCGAAGGCACGGCGCAGGGCCTCGACGTCCAACTGCCCCGAGAGCTGGAGCGCGGTGGGGATGTTGTACGACGCGTCCCCAGGCTGGAGCTGATCCAACAGCCACAGCCGCTGCTGGGCGAAAGACAACGGCAGCGGACCGTCATGCGAGACGCGGGTGAGCTTCGGAGCCTGGGAGGTCGCGCTCCCGCGCAGCCGCCCGGCGAGCGCCTCTACCGTGGGGGACTCGAAGAGCGCGCGCAGGGGGAGTTCCACGCTGAACTCCGCGCGGACCCGCGACACGACCTGGGTGGCCAGCAGCGAGTGTCCACCCAGCTCGAAGAACGAGTCCTTCACGCCCACCTGGGGCAGGCGCAGGACTTCGGCCCAGATGGAGGCCAGCTTCGCTTCGACTTCCGTGCGCGGCGCTTCATAGGTGTGACCGGACTGGGGCGCCTCCGGCTCTGGCAGGGCCTTGCGGTCCACCTTGCCGTTGGAGTTGAGGGGCAGCGCGTCCAGCACCACGAAGGTGGCGGGGACCATGTACTCGGGGAGGCCCTGGCGCAGGTGCGTCTTGAGGGCCTCCACTTCCAGCGAGGCATTCGCCTTGGGCGTGACGTAGGCGACGAGGCGCTTGTCGGAGGCCTCACCCCTGGCGACGACGACGGCGTCCTTGATGCCCGGCGCGCGACGGAGAGCGGCTTCGATTTCGCCCAGCTCGATGCGGAAGCCACGCACCTTCACCTGGAAGTCGATGCGGCCGAGGTACTCCAGGCGCCCGTCCATGCGGTAACGGACGCGGTCGCCCGTGCGGTACATGCGGCCACCGGGAGGACCGTAAGGCTCCGGGACGAAGCGCTCCGCGGTGAGTTCCGGGCGCAGCAGGTAGCCACGCGCCTGACCTTCGCCGGCGAGGTACAGCTCGCCTGCGACACCGACGGGCACCGGCTGCAACGAGGCGTCCAGCACGTAGGCGCGCGTCGCGGGCAGTGGACGGCCGATGAGAGGCACTTCGTCACGGCCGACGAGGGAGGCCGTGGAGTAGGTGGTGTCCTCGGAGGGCCCGTAGAGGTTGTAGAGCTTCTCGACGGTGGGCACCGCGTAGACCTGCTTGGCGAGCGTCTCCGGCAGGGCTTCGCCCGCGAGGTTGATGACGCGCACACTCGGAGGCACCGCACCCAGACGCAGCAGCTGCGCCATGGCGGAGGGCACGGTGTTGACGAGGGTGACGTGGGACGCGGTGGGCAGCTCCGCCAGGTGCAGAGCGTTGCGCGCCACCACCACCGCACCACCACTGCTCAACGGAGCGAAGAGTTCGAAGACGGAGAGGTCGAAGTTGAGGCTCGTCGCGGCGAGCGTGCCCTTCAGCTCCTCCGGCGAGAAGGTCTCCAAGGCCCAGTGAAGGAAGGAGACGGCGTTGCCATGGGAGATGGCGACGCCCTTGGGACGGCCGGTGCTGCCAGAGGTGTAGATGAGGTAGGCGAGGTGGCCTGGGTGGATGTCCACCGTGGGCGCCGTCGTCGGCTGCTTCGCCAGCTCTGCGTCCGAGTCGAGGCACACGGGCGTGGTGGAGGTTTCGGGCAGTGCCGAGAGCAGGTGCGAATGCGCGACGAGGGCGGGGCCCTGTGCGTCCTCCAGCAGCCATCCCAGACGCTCACGCGGGTAGCTGGGATCCAGAGGCACGTAGGCACCACCAGCCTTGAGGATGCCAAGCGCGCCGATGACGAGGTCTTCAGTGCGCTCGACGCACAGGCCGACGCGGACTTCGGGCCCGACACCCAGTCCACGCAGACGGTGCGCGAGCTGATTGGCCTTCGCGTCCAGCTCCCGGTACGTCAGCTGCCGCTCGGGCGTGATGACGGCCAGCGCATCCGGTGTGCGACGCACCTGGGCTTCCACCATCGCGGGGATGCTGGGCTCGCCCGGCATCTGCGAGGCAGACAGGTTCCAGTCGATGAGGACCTGCTTGCGCTCCGTGTCGGTGAGCAGTGGCAGGTCGCCAAGCTTCGTGTCCGGCTTCTTCGCAATGGCCTCCAGCAGCACACCGAAGTGTCCGGCCATGCGCTGGAGGGTCGCCGCGTCGAACAGGTCCGTCGCGTACTCGAACGTGCCGACGAACCCGTCCCGGCCTTCACGCAGACCCAAGGAGAGGTCGAACTTGGCGAAGTGCGCTTCCTGCGGCAGGGACTGGAAGGACAGGCCCGGCAGACGCAGCGCTTCGGTGGGCGTGTTCTGCAGGACGAACATGGCCTGGAAGAGCGGGCTGCGGCTCAGGTCGCGCGTGGGCTGCACGGCCTCCACGAGCTTCTCGAACGGCAGGTGCTGATGGTCGTAGGCCGCGAGCGTCGTGCCTCGCACCTGGGCCAGCAACTCGCGGAACGTCGCGCGCGGGTTCAGCTGGGCGCGCAGGACGAGCGTGTTGATGAAGAAGCCGATGAGGCCTTCAGTCTCCGCCTGGGTGCGGCCGGCGATGGGGGAACCGACACTGACGTCGTCCTGTGCGGAGTAGCGCGACAGGAGGACCTGGAACGCCGCCAGCAACGTCATGAACGGCGTGGCGCCTTCCCGCTGGGAGAGGGCCTTGAGGGCATCCGTGAGGTGCTTGGGAATGCGCACGTCCACCGAGTCGCCCCGGTGCGACTGCACGGGCGGACGCGGGTGGTCCGTGGGTAGCTCCAACGCCGCGGGCGCTCCGGAGAGCTGCTGCTTCCAGTAGTGGATCTGCGCGTCCAGGGCTTCTCCCTGGAGCCAGTTCCGCTGCCACGTCGCGAAGTCCGCGTACTGCACGGGCAGCGGCGGGAGCGAGGGCGACTGGCCCGTGGAGAAGGCCGCGTAGAAGGTCGCCACTTCCCGGACGAGCACGCCCATGGACCAGCCGTCGGAGACGATGTGATGCATCGTCACCAGCAGCAGGTGCGAGTCCTGTCCCAGCCGTACCAACGTGCTGCGCAGCAGCGGGCCCCTGGCGAGGTCGAACGGCCTCCGCGCTTCTTCGTCGGCCATCCGCCGCGCCTCTTCTTCCCGGAGTGCGTCAGGCCGGGCGGAGAGGTCCACGAGCGGCAGCGTCCAACCGCTGAGCGCGTGGATGTTCTGGATGGGCTGGTCCTGGTGCTCGTGGAAGGTGGTGCGCAGGGCCTCGTGGCGCTGGACGAGCGCTTCGAAGGCGCGGCGCAGCGCCTCCACGTCCAACTGCCCCGAGAGCTGGAGCGCGGTGGGGATGTTGTACGACGCGTCCCCAGGCTGGAGCTGATCCAACAGCCACAGCCGCTGCTGCGCGAAGGACAACGGCCGAGGGCCGTCCGCGTGCGTCTGGGTGGGCGCGGGCAGGTGGAGGTTCGGCGTGGCTGTCTGGAGCCGCTCGGTGAGCGTGGCCACGGTGGGCGCTTCGAAGAGGGCCCGCAGCGGCAGCTCCACGCGGAACGTGGCGCGCACGCGGGAGACGAGCTGGGTGGCCAGCAGCGAATGACCACCGAGCGCGAAGAAGTCGTCGTGGACGCCCACGCGCTCCACGCGCAGCACCTGCATGAAGAGGGCTGCGAGCTGCTCCTCGGCGGGCGTGCGCGGCGCGACGAAAGTGGATGCGAGCGACGTGCCCTGGGGCGCGGGCAGGGCCTTGCGGTCCACCTTGCCGTTGGTGTTGAGCGGCAAGGCCTCCAGCACCAGGAAGGCGGAGGGCAGCATGTACTCGGGCAGGTGCTGCTTGAGGAAGGTGCGCAGCTCGGTGGAGTCCAGGGACTCTCCCGTCCCGGTGACGGCGTAGGCGACGAGTCGCTTGTCACCGGGCACGTCCTCGCGGGCGAGGACGACGGCCTGATGCACCGCAGGGTGTTTCAGCAGGCAGGACTCGATTTCACCAAGCTCGATGCGGAAGCCGCGGACCTTCACCTGGAAGTCGGCACGGCCCAGGTAGTCGAGCATCCCGTCGGCGCGCCAGCGCACCACGTCGCCGGTGCGGTAGAGGCGGGCACCAGGCGTGGAGGAGAAGGCATCCGGGATGAAGCGGTCCGCTGTCAGCTCCGGCCGGTTGAGGTAGCCGCGCGCGACGCCCTCACCACCGATGAAGAGTTCGCCCGCGACGCCGACGGGCACGGGGCGCAGCGTGCCGTCCAGCACGTAGACGCGGACGTTGGGCAGGGGCCTGCCGATGGTGGGCGTGGGAGACGCATCGAAGGCGCAGGCGGTGGCGTCGACGGTGCACTCGGTGGGGCCGTAGACGTTGAAGACGCGCGGGCGCGGGGCCTGGGCGAGGTGACGCCAGGTGGCGGGGTCCACGGCCTCACCGCCCACGAGGACGCGGCGGGGAGTTGCCTTGCGCTCCAGCAGCCCTTCATCCACGAGCAGGCGCAGGTGCGCAGGGGAGCAGTCGAGGACGTCGAGGGCGTCCTTCTCGATGCGGTTGACGAGCTCACCGACGTCAGCGCGGGCCTCGTCGGGAATGATGCAGAGGGTGTGGCCGTCGAGCACCTGGATGAGCTGCTTGACGGAGGCGTCGAAGGAGAGCGGCGCGTTGACGCTGA
>NZ_RAVX01000048.1:0-7553 GCF_003611605.1 Corallococcus sp. AB011P | reverse complement strand
TGAAGTCGCGGTCTCCTCGCTTCGAGGGTGGGCCGCTCCGCGAGCCCAGCAAGGGCTTGATGCGGCTCCACTCGGCATCGCTCAGTTCATGTCGGCGCACAGCCAGCGTTGATCATGCCTGACGCTGGCTGGCAACCTCCTGATGCCCTTCATGGCTGGGTCCAACGCCGGTGTTTGATCCACCAGGTTGATTTTCGGGCCGGAGATCAGGGACAGCCCCTAGCGTGTGGGGAAAGAGCTAGGAACGACTGCCGCATGAACTTCTGCTGCGCGGCAACATGGACTTTTCCTTTACCTCCATCAACTCCTCGTCCGTCCGGGTCCCGCAGGCCCAAGCTCGATGAATAGAGAGAAGGCAGGTGGTACGCTTCATCTACGCGTAGAGCCCCACGAACTGCCACTGACCGAGTCCGCAGCGGCGGTCAACGTTCCCGACAATTACGAAATATGCCCATTCGCAGAGTCCACACATTCAGCGTCGAGGGCTTCGAGCCAGAGGCGGCGGCGTCCACGTAAGGTCCACGGCGACAAGGCATACGCTTCCCTGGAGAAACGGTGAAGACTTCAGCTGTGTGGCATGGCCACTCGCATCGCCCATCCACAAGCACCGAGCCCAGGGAGCAGCCAAGACGCTATCAATAGGTCGCTGGGCTCACTCTGGCCTTAAATAGCTAGCCACACCGCTTTCGAGTCCGCGCCGAGTACAGGGAGAGCGTCCACCCATCCTCCGGAGCTCCGTCGTGCCTCTGCGCCGACTCCATCCTAACGTTTGTTAGGAGCTGCGAACTGTCAGTATAACCCCGATCAAACGAGCGACCGGACGACCTGCTGCTGTCCTGGATGCCCGATTTAACCGCTCTAGTCCACCATCCATCCCACCATAAACCACACGATCGCACCACAAAGACGGCTTATCCACTCTTTTCTGGTTCGATAGGCGACCAAGCACGCCTCAAGCAGCGAGCCGTCCTCATTCTACTCGTTGCCGACACTCGACCAGTATCTTATGATACCGACCAAGCCCAATAGGTGACGCGCCGCACCATGACTGGGAACCTACCAGAGATCCGGAAGCAGCTCGTCTCCTTGGCTGCTTCTAGAAAAACCCGCTCAACACCTAACAACCAAGCCATGCCTTGCAAGTGGCATCCGTGGACAGTGACATGCCCTGAAAGTGGCGAGCTTTTCACGGAAGCGGGGGCATGGGAGTTCACCGTCTCGTTGCTCGATGCAGGAGTCCATCTTGAGGAAATTGTTCTCCGGAAGCCCCCAGGACGAACTGGATATGTTCTCCTTTTCGACACCCAAGGAGGCCAGAGGATCTACATCAAGCTCCAACTAGGCTCCGGAACAGTGTTTGGCCGCAGCTTTCATTACAGCAAGCCAGGGGATGACGAAGATGAATAAAGACCATACGGACGAGACATTCTCAAGTAAGCACCCATCCTGCGCAGCTTGTGGTGAGCCCAGCCTCATTCAAATTCAAACCAAGCAGCAGTTCCCATACGGCCTGGAGGCTGAACAGGTTTTACTATCGGCCGAAGTGCCTGCCTGGCATTGCTCGAGCTGTGATTTCGAATTTACCGATGGCGACGCAGAAGAACTGCGACATGAGGCTGTTTGCCGCCACCTTGGCCTACTTTCCCCCAGAGAAATCCGCGAAATCCGCTCCAACCATCAGATGACCCAGAGCGAATTCGCCGAAGAGACTGGCTTTGGCGAAGCCTCCATAAAGCGCTGGGAGCTTGGCCTAAATCTCCAAAACAAGTCAGCAGACAAATACCTGCGCCTTCTTCGTGAGAGGCGCATATCTGGGAACAAAGCCCCGCTCGCGCAAAAAACCAATCTTCACAACCGGAAGCGCACCAAAAAATTCAGAACCAGCTTGCCAGCCAGCGCCTATCTTGCTGCAAGCACTTTTGAGTTGCGCCTAGGACACGCTTAAGTAGGCACTCATGCATACCGTCACTTTCTATTCTTTCAAGGGCGGCGTCGGCCGAACGATGGCGCTCGTAAATGTTGCAGCCAACTTGGCCGCAAAAGGTCGGAGAGTACTTGTTGTCGATTTTGACTTGGAGGCGCCGGGAGTTAGCACATACGGACTCTTCAAGGGGAGTGGAGACCTTGGCGTCGTCGATTTTGTAGAAAAATACAGACAGCACGGCGAGGCACCTGATGTTCGCGAATATGTGCGGCGATGCGATTCTCCTATAACCACAGGAGAACTCTGGATCATGCCGTCAGGCCGGCAGGACGCACAGTATGGCTCACGCTTAAATTCGATCGATTGGCTGAGACTCTATCAAGAAGAAGATGGCTATCTGTTGTTTGAGGATCTCAAAGCTCAATGGCAAGAACACATTAGACCCGACTATGTACTCATTGACTCCCGAACGGGTCACACTGACGTAGGGGGAATATGCACACGACAACTGCCCGACTCAGTTGTTGCGCTATTCATCCCGACGGAACAGAACCTCCTAGGACTACGCACTGTAGTTGAGGCTATTCGGCGAGAATCTCAACCGCCGAGAAGTCGTACAATCCATCTCCATTTCGTTCCCTCGAATGTTCCGGAACTCGATGACGAGGAAGGCATCGTTGCTTCGGCGCTTGACCATGCCAGCAAGATGCTAAGATATGACCGTCCTGCGGCAGTTCTTCATCACTACAGCAGTCTCTCTTTACTCAACCAACCTGTATTTGTACACGAACGTCCTCGGACTCGCCTCGCAAAGGAGTACACCGAACTAACGAACGCAATTGTGCGCCAAAACATCGACGATCGTGATGGAGCTCTCTCCTACCTAACGCTAATTGAAGATGAGATCGAGCTAGGCGATCCAAACAGATCCGTTGTCAGGCTAGACGATCGTCTTGATGCAATTGCTTCGGCACACAGTCGAGATGGCGAAGTACTGGCCCGGATGGCATCAATTCGGGAAGCACTCGGCAACTCCGAAGGAGTCCTCAGCCTTCTCAGCATCGCAATTGAATCCGGCTACAAGAAAGCTCGCATTTACAACCAACGAGCCCGAGTACTGCGGTCAATGGGGCGTCTAGATGACGCCGTTGCCGATTTCCTCTCAACACTGGACAGCGAGGACGCAGATTTCCAAGATGTCTATTTCGCCATACGAACCCTAGTCGAAATTTCCCCTCAAACACTGGCCTCAATTTCGGAGTCACGTGCCGTCAAACGACTGTCGACGCCAGAAAGCATCTTTGTTTCAGAAGCAATAAGCATTCCAGGCCTACTCCCAGTCGCCGAGAGACTGCTCCAAAGCATCCGCGAGGACTCCAGCCTTGAGTCAATCAAGCGGATGGCACAACTTCAATTGGCCGTGGTGCACATCGGCCAAGGCCGTTTCGAAGAAGCCATGTCTTCGATTGCAGCATCACATAGTGAAGTACTTGCCAGCGAAGAGATATCCCAGGTGTTCAATTATGCAATGGCGAACTGGGGCATGACTGGCCAGCCACCCACAGATCTATTCAAGCGCGTGCTGGAGTTGGATCTGCTGCGATCTCGAGGAGGCGGCGTTAACTACTCACAATGCCTAGCCATTGCCGCTCATTTCGCGGGTGATACAATAACGGCAAGAAGGCGACTCGCGCGGGCAAGGCAGGGAATCACGCAAAACCCCGTGAGCACGTTCTCTTGCTGGAGATATTTGGAGGTTCCGCCCTCCGAGTTTGAAGAAGACCTGAACGACATCGACAAGTTGCTACATGGAGTGAGCGTGACGCCTAAGTTCATTGATTCCAGATCGAACTAACTACCTTTACGCTTGACACCCTAATGATGCTTGTTCAGTTCCAAAGAAGAGCGAAGGATGTCCGCAGAGAAGCCTAGACAATCCTCGTGAGGGCCCTATTCACGCCCTCTTCTTGACACACGCCACCGCGAACAAGTTGTGGCTCATCGCTTTCGAGGAGAACAGCCCCACGGCACCTAGCAGGCTGTTGGTAACCGTCCGGCCAGTGACGTGCCTGGAGGATTGATGACAGACGCGGACCGTGCTCGGCGAGCGCCGCGAGGAGTGAGCTGGTCAGGGACTGGGCTGGAGGGGTGACTCGAGCGGGTCAGCTGCGCGTCGCCGCTTCCACTCGTGAGGTAGCAGCTCACCGATGCGCGAGTCTGGGTGCGTCTGGACGCGTAGCAGGACATCCGCGAGGTAGTCCTCGGGATTGACCTGGTTGGCCTCGCAGGTGGCCACCAGTGCATAGAGGCCAGCGAAGTTTTCCCCCGCGGCCTCGTGGCCGACGAAGAGAAAGTTCTTACGGCCCAGGGCAACGCTCCGCTCATTCTACCGCAGGCATCGCGGAAGTTGCCCAGGTCCACTGCCGATGGCACCCATTGGTGGGCCAGCAGGTACCCGTCCTGTACCGCGAACACCGCAAAGGCGAGCACGTTGCCATTTGTGCGCTGCCGGATGGCTCGCGCGCGGTCGTCCCATCATGGATGCTGGAGCGGGCGACCTGCGCTGCCCTGACGTTCGGCATTCCGCAGTGCTCTCTTGAGGCGCTTCGCGGCTTACGCCGGTTGCTCGACGCGCTGGCGGCCGAGCACGCGTCGTCATCCACCACAGGCTTGGTGATGGAGGGCGCGCATGGCCAACCATCAGGCAAGGAAGCTGAAGCAACTCTCGCTACCGCTCGCAAGGAGGTCGAGGCCCCAGGTCACCGAAGAGCAGCATCGCCAGGTGGTGGTGCTGCTCGCGCAACTCCTGCTGAGCGCCCTGCCTCCGGCCAGCCCCGGAGACGGCGCAGCGGAGGGTGGCGATGAACCGAGCTGAGCTGCCTGAGTCGGTCCTCCAGCGGCGCGCCATCGTCTACGTCCGTCAATCCACCGTTGCCCAGGTGCAGGACAACATGGAGAGCCAGCGCCGCCAGTATGCGCTCGCGGACCTGGCTCGCGCCTACGGCTTCCGCGACGTCATCACCATTGATGACGACCTTGGCCGCTCGGCCAGTGGCCTGACCACCCGTCCTGGCTTCGAGGCGCTGGTGGCACAGCTCTGCCAGGGTAGCGTCGGTGCTGTCTTTTGCCTGGAAGCCTCCCGTCTGGCTCGTAACGGTCGCGAGTGGCATCACCTCCTTGAGTTGTGTGGCCTCGTAGATGCCCGCGTGGTCGACGGGGATGGAGTGTACGACCCGAGTGTGCCGAATGACCGCCTGCTTCTCGGATTGAAAGGAACCATCAGCGAATTCGAGCTGACACTGATGCGTCGACGGCTCGTCGATGGTGCGCAGGCCAAGGCGCGGCGCGGGGAACTCCATATTCCAGTGCCGGTCGGCTACCTGTGGTCCCATGACACAGCCTTGGAGATGGACCCAGACCGGCGCGTGCGAGAAGCCATCCATACGGTCTTCCGGCTCTTCGAGCGGCTGGAAAGTGCGCGGCAGGTGCATCTTCATATGTGCCGCGAGCGCCACCTCTTCCCACGGCCGAGCGATGGCAAGCGACTGGGGGCGCCACGGTGCTGGACGCCACCGGCCTACCGCAACATCATCAGCGTGCTACAGAACCCATTCTACGCGGGCGTGTATGCGTATGGAAAGTCAGCCCAGCGCACCCAACTCGTCGAAGGGCGCCTAGCGAAGAGCTACGGGCACCCCCGCCCCATGCAGCAGTGGACGGTGCTTCTGCGAGACCACCATGAAGGCTACATCAGTTGGGAAGGATTCGAGCGGAACCAAGAACGCCTGCGGCGAAACGCGCACCGGCGTCCCGCTGGCAGCGCGAAGGCGGCAAGAGGTGGAAGGGCCTTGCTCTCGGGCCTGCTGCGCTGCCGCCGCTGTGGACGGATGCTCTTCGTGGCGTACACCGGGCGTCTGCCGCGCCGGGCCCGCTACCTCTGCCACCGAGGCCACCAGGCCCACGGCACCGCGCCCTGCATCTCCTTCGGTGCCTCACGGCCAGATGACCTCATGGCGACCGAGGTGCTGCAGGCCGTTTCTCCCCTCGCCGTGGAGGCAGCGATAGCCGCCATGGACCTCGCTCACCAGCAACAAACCGAGCGGCGTCGCGCGCTCGAACTTGAGAGGGAGCAGGCGAACTACGAGGTGCGCCTCGCTCAGCGTCGCTACGAGGCCGTCGACCCAGACAACCGACTTGTCGCCGCGGAGCTGGAGGCGCGTTGGAATGCGGCGCTCACCCAACTGCATGCATGTGAGCAGCGCCTCTGTGAAGGGGAGCCCACGCCTGCCGCCGTCCCCGACCACGAGATGCTGCTTCGTCTGGCGGGCGACCTGCGCGCAGCGTGGGACGCCCCAGGGACGGATTCCGCCGTGAAGCAGCGTCTGGTACGTGCCCTGATTGAGGAGATAGTCGTCGACGTCGACGACGACCGCCGAGAGTTAGTGCTCATCATCCACTGGCGGGGCGGGCAACATTCAGAGGTGCGGGCTCGCAAGCCCGCCACGGGAGAGCACCGCAAGCGTGCCTCCGCCACCGCGGATGCGCTGATTCGTGCGATGGCTGGCGAGCAATCGGACGCGGCCATCGCGGAACGTCTCAACCGGGAGAGTCACCGAACTGGCCACGGCCTTGAGTGGACCGAGAGGCGCGTCGCCTCGTACCGGCGGACGGCCCGGATTCCAGCCTACGCTCCCGCCCGGGATGACAGCACCTGGCTCACGATGCGGGATGCTGCCGCAGCCCTCAGCGTGCCGAACCAGGTGATTCGCAAGCTCATCCAGCGTGGATTGCTGCCCGCCAAGCAGGTGATGCCGGATGCGCCGTGGCAGATTCGGGCGGAGGACCTGCGAACTCCGCACGTGCTCAAGGCAGTCCAGACTCGTCGTATGAGCCCGCGGAGCGCGAGCAAGCCTCGCCACAGCACGAAGAGGCTGACAACAACCCGAAGAGGTGACGCACAATGAGACCCCCATTGCCTTGCGCAGCGCCGCCTCGGAGCGGTTGTTGTCCAGGGGCAGGCGCGCGTCGGAGGCGAATCGCGTCAGGGCTTCCCACTGCTTCAGGGCGTAGGAAAGGGCCTGGCCCAGAGGCCCCTTGGGCAGGTGGCGCGGGGCTTGGGATTCCATCCACGCACGCAGCGCCGAGAGGACGGGGAGACTCTGCTGCTGGCGCAGCTCGCGGTGCGCGTCGGTGCGCACGACGCTCGCTTCGCGGGCCAGGGCCTCCACGCGGTAGAGGGCGAGGATGAAGTCCAGGGCCTCGCGGGCCTCGGGGGCGGTGGGGAGCGCCTCGAAGAAGCGGCGACGCACGTGCGCCCAGCAGCCCACGCGGATTCTCCCCTCGGGCAGCGTCACCGCGTTGTAGCCGGTATAGGCATCCACCACGAGGGCGCCCCGGGTGCCGCCCAGGACTTCCTTCGGCGTCGCGCTGGCCCGGCCCAGGCTGAAGCGGTAGCCGATGAGCCACTCGCCCGCGGGCGTCTGGGTGAGGAAAGTCCAGAGATGAAGTTGCCCCGGTTTCGTGGAGTCCCACCCGCTGTGCGAAAAGGGTCCCACGATGCCGAAGTCACGCCCCCCATACCCGCCGGAGTTCCGTGAGCGGGTCGTCGAGCTGATGAAGGCCGGCCGGT
>NZ_RAVX01000047.1:0-10884 GCF_003611605.1 Corallococcus sp. AB011P | reverse complement strand
AGTTGAGGACCCTGAGCGCCAGGGCGCTCCAGCGGGACGCCGAAATGCTGAGCGTGATGAGCATGCCGAACTGGAAGGGCATCAAGCTCGAGCACGCGCGGCACTACGTCTGGCTCACCAACCATGACGAGGTGCTGCGCGAGATGAAGACCTTCCTCGAGACATTTTGAAAGGGCGGCGAAGGCGCGCTGGATGAGCGCATCTCCTGTTTCCACACTTCGAGCAAGCGAACACGTCCAGCGCTTTCCGTCCTGCGTAGCAGCCTGGCGAGAGTCCAATCGTGGTGTGCGCTCCTTCTTTGGCTCCTCCCTCGTCGCGGCAAAGGACGGGCTCTCTTCCTCCGGCTCCGGCCTCGCCCCTGCTTGGGGGAAACGGCTCGCCTGCGCGGTGAAGACCCGGGATGCTACCTGCTGCGCGCCGCCCTTGGCGCCATCGAGAATCCCGGTACCGTCACGCTCCCGGCCAGCTCCGACTGACGCCACCGCGCCGTGCTTCAATGCCCGGCGGGCTCATCCTCGCCCCGCCCAGACGGGGCACGGCGAGCTGTTACGGCGAGCCACCATACCCACTCGGCCGAGTCCTGTGGTCTCTTGTAATACTCCATAGGTTTATGAATAGTAGACCTAGGACCGCGAGAGCCACCGGCTCCCATCTCCCACAGCCGAAACCCCACCAGGGAGCCGGAAGGCCCGAGCCAGCGCCCGCCGCGCGTCCTTTCCCACCTGGAGGCCGCACATGACCGATGACAGCACGCCGACCGACGAAACGCTGATCGAGGACGCGACGCCGGAGAACAGTTCCGACCTGGAGAGCGCCCGCCCCCGGCTCCGGTTCACCATCGAGACCACCACGTACGAGGCCATCCGCACGCTGGAACGGCGGGGTAACGGCGAGGTGGTGCTCCTTGCCGAGCGTCACCTCCCACATGGACTCGCCGGGCACGTCACCATCAAGCGCCTGCGCAATCCCGTCACTTTCGAGCGCTGCCAGCGGCTGATCGAGGAGGTCCAGCTCGCCTTCCGCCTCCACCACCCGGCCATTGCCCAGGTCCATCACCTGAAAATCCACGCCGACCGGCCGCACGTCATCGCGGAGTACGTGGACGGCCCCACGCTGGACACCATCATCAGCCTCGCCACCATGCGCGAGAAGCCGCTCTCCGCGCCCTTCGCCCTCTACATCGCCGCCGAGGTGGCCGATGCCCTCCACCACGCGCACACGCTGAGAGATTCGGAGAACCGGCCGCTGGGCATCATCCACCGCGACGTGGCGCCCCGGAACATCCGCGTGGCCCGCAGCGGCGAGGTGAAGGTGACGGACTTCGGCGCTACCTACTCGCTCATGGTGGGCCGGGAGGAAACGCCGGGCCTGCTGCTCAAGGGCGACGTGGCGTACGCCTCGCCCGAGTACCTGCACCGCAAGCCCATGGATGGCCGGTCCGACATCTTCTCGCTGGGCCTCGTCCTCATGGAGATGCTGACGTGCAAGCACCTCTTCGACGTGGAGGACGAAAAGGCCGCCAACGCCACCGTGGACGTAAAGACGGAGGAGACGCCCTCGGTGCCCCTCACGCAGATGATCGCGCTCGTCAACCGCTACCGCCCCGAGGACGTGGAGAACGCGATGGCGGGCCTGCCAGACGCGCTCAAGGCCATCGTCCACAAGGCCCTCCAGCGCAAGCTCTCCGAGCGCTACGCCACGGCCGCCGAGATGCACGATGCGCTGCGGGCGGCGCTCGCGGCGGAGTCACAGCCCTTCGGCCGGAAGGAGGCGAGCGAGGAGCTGGCGCGGCTGCTGTCGGAGGCGTCCGTCCTGCGCGACCGGGTGGAGCTGGACGAAGAAGGCATCTTCCCCGAGGGCCTGGACGCCGACGAGGCGACGCCCGCACCGAACGAAGAGTGAGAACGGGCGGCCGAACATTGCTGGAAGCAAGCGGGCCCCAGGTGTGGGCCCGCATCGTTTCAGCGCAACAACACCTGGGCCACCGTCACGAGGGCATCGAGCTGGTCCTCGTCCATCTTGCGCGCGAGGCCGGTGAGCTGGCGCAGCTTGGGCGCCCCGCCCTGCCCTCGCTCCTTCTTGCCGGACTTCGCCCCCTCCTCCGCGTCCGCGATCCCCAGCAGCGCATCCGAGGAGATGCGCAGCACCGAGCACATCCGCAGCAGCGTCTGGACGCTGGGAAGCATCTTCCCGCGTTCCAGGCGGCTGTAGACCATGTGCGCCAAGCCCAGCTTCTCGGCCACCTCCGCCTGCGTGAGCCCGAGCTGCGTCCGGGCCTCACGGGCGGCACTTCCAATACGGGTCGCCAGTTCTTCGTTCATGCGTCGGGGTACCAGGAACACCGAGAACCAGGTCTGGCGCGGGCAGGGGGCTCGCGCCTCGGGGAGGCCCCTTCCTGCCGCATCTTGGCGATCATGTCGATGCGCGATCCGCACCCCGTCACGTGGCAGCGCATCCCCCTATGTGCCGGAGCCATCGAGAGCAGGGGCCTCCAGGCCCTTGCTGCCCAGGATGAAGTCCACGGAGACACGGAGGACACCGCACAGGCCCACCAGCGTGGGGAGGCTGGGCAGCAACCTGCCGCGCTCCAAGCGGCTGAACACCAGCGTCGGCACGTGGATGGCCTCGGCCACCTGGGCCTGCGACAGGCCCGCGCGATGCCGGGCGGCGCGGACATTGGTTCCGATCTGCTGGGAGAGCTTCGCGGACATGAGGAGACCTGGGAGAAAGAGGAGAATGCCGCGCGGGCGGCACTCCGAGCATACCGCCCATCAGGTTCAACGATAGTATCCGCTCAAGGTTTACCCTTCTCCCGCGCACTTCGCGGGGGGAACTCGTACGAGTTCCACTGCCGGTTGAGAGCATGTTCAGGAACGCCGCCCCCACACGCCCCGCCGAAGGAGAGGACACTTGAGCCCGCGTCTGCATCCCGTCGTCCCCCCGGGCACGGACATCGGCGGGTACCTCGTGGAGGAGAAGCTGGGAGCCGGGGGCTTCGGTGCCGTGTACCGCGCCCGGCGTGGAGGGCGGCTCTACGCGCTCAAGCTCATCCCACTCTGGGGGCTGGCCGAGTGGGCCGAGCGCGAAGTGGCCATCCTCCTGCGGCTCAAACACTCCAATCTGGTACGCATCCGTGGACACGGACAGTGGCCGGACGAGGCGCCTCAATCCTTCTTCATCGTCATGGACTACGTGGAGGGGCGCCGGTTGGACGTGTGGGCCAAGGAGGAGAACCCCTCGGCCCGCGAGGTCGCACTCAAGGTGCTCGGCGTGGCGCGCGGGCTGGAGGCCGCGCACCGGGCGAAGGTGGTGCACCGAGACCTGAAGGAGAGCAACATCATCGAGCGCGCCTCAGACGGCGAGGCAGTGGTGGTGGACTTCGGCGCGGGCGGGTACGAGAGCGCTCCAAGCATCACCGGCGGAGTGCTGCCACCGGGCACCCCGGAGTACCGCGCGCCCGAGGCATGGCGCTTCCAGCAGGAGCACGGCGACGAGCGTGGCCGCTCCTACCAGCCCAGCCCCTCGGATGACCTGTACTCGCTGGGCGTCGTTCTCTATTGGCTCCTGACGGGCAGGCAGCCCTTCCTCCCAGACGAGGCCGCAGGGGTGGAGGCCGTGCTCAACCGTGCGCCCAAGCCGCCCCATGTGCTCAACCCGCGAGTGCCCGAGGCCCTGAGTGCCGTGTGCATGCGCCTGCTGGCCAAGGCGCCCGGGGAGCGCCACCCAGACGCCGATGCGCTGTGCGCGGAGTTGGAGGCCCTGCTGGCCCAGGCGAACGAGTCCTGGGACGTGAAGCTCTGCGACGCCTATGGCCCGGACACCGCCACCACGCTCGCGGCAGTGCCGCACGCGGGCGAAGACGAACTGGTGCAGTGGTTGAAGAAGCGCAAGGCCCGGCCTCGCCGGGGGCCGCGTCCGCGTCACGGAGAGGACGCGCACGATTCGGAGTCAAACGCGGTGGCCATCCAGACCGTACTGCCGCCCCCACCTCATGCTCGTCCCGGTCCCACGCCTGAGCCGCCCCCGGCACAAGCCCGTCACTTCAATGCTCTGCGTGTGGCGACCTGTATAGGTCTGCTGGCGGTCTTGAGCGCGGGCGCGCTGGTGATCGCGCACACCCTGGCGCCTCCCCCTGCTCCGGCCGCACGTCACGCCCTGGAGCTTCGTTCCAGTGTGGCCGTGGACTCACCACCCGCATACCCCGAGTTCGACCTCGCGCCCTGGGCCCCCGGCCAGGAAGTGGCGGCACCATGGATGCCACCGGAAGCTCAGGAAGCCGCAGCCGCGCCCAATGTCGCGCCCACCCTTGCGGCCGTCGCCTTTCCCGCGACGCTCTCCGAGGAGAAGGCTTCCGTGAAGATGAAGAAGAACACCAGCGTGTTCCCCGAGTCCGAGCCGCAGCGCCTCCAGGGCGGAGCCGTCAGCAAAGTGCTCGGCCTGGGCGTCGCGGCCTGCTTTGCGCTGGCCTGCCCAGGCCCCCAGGTGCGCCCAACGCCTCCGCCCGAGGCGTGCCCGCCAGGTGCTGCTGAGGCCATGAGCAGGTTTCGAATTGAGTACGACGACGATGTGGTCGCCACCTTTTTCGCGACCGCCGAGGAGGGGGTTAGCAGGAACATCACGGTGCGCGTGGGCCCGACGACGGTTCACCTGGGGAGACCATTGGGAAATCTACCGGCCCGGACCACACTCTCCGGACGCCTCATTATCGGAGAGGATCGCGTTTACGGCCGACTAACTGAAGCACGCACACCCAAGGGTGACCACTTCCCTGTATGCATGCAGATTATTGAGAACGACTCGATTGGGCTCAAGAAGGAGTCCAACGACGGCGCCACCAGCGCCTCGGTCTATCCCTACTTTGACGTGAAGGCTGTTCGTCGCTTCGAGTGAATCCCGACCAGGAGCAACATGGGGCTGAACCAAGTATTAATTCAGGGGTCCGCTCTGCTAATTCAAGGTCTCCGCGCATGCCCATGTCACCGACCGTTGTTCTCCTGGTGATCGCGCTTTTCTCCGGGGCCGCCACCGCGCAATCGCGTCCAGCCGCAACGGGCTTCGGGGTACGACGGATCGAGTTCTCGGCCGAGAACTTCGAGGCAATGACGACGCCGGAGGTACAGGTAAGCCCGGGGGTTTCCACCACGTTCGAATTCAACTCCGCCCTCCTTCAGGAGAAAGTCGCGGTTGAAGGCGCCGAGCGTTTCGCGCTCGTGGACATTGGGCGAAGCACTCTCCGGCTGGTGCCCTCGGATCAAGTCCTGCCCGGCGAGCGCCTGCGAGTGACGGTGCGGTTCCTGGACGGAGCAGCGCCGGTAGGCACGGCATTCATTCTCGTCGCGCACCCCGCTCAGGCGGAGCGCCTGGTCGAGGTGTGGCGAAACCAGCGCACAGTGGAGTCCTATCAACAGGAATCGAAAGAGGCCCGGGCGGAGGCCCAACGGTGCCATGAAGAGAACGAGCGTCTGCGTGCCGAGTATGAGGGACCGGGCGGTCTCGCTGGCCTCCTTGAGAACCGCGTGATCGGCAAGTCGGGCGTTTCGGTCAAGCCCCTCGACTTCGAGAAGGAGGTCCGCCAGCGCCCTGGAGACGCGATCAGGATTCTTCGCGCCTGGAGCTACCGCTCCGCCAACCGCGTGGCCGTGCTCATGGACTTGGATTACCCGGAAGCAGCGCAGCATTGGATGGCGCAGGGGGCATCGCTGGTGGGCAAGACGGGCGAGACGTTGAACATGCTGCCTGTATGGCAGGAGGCACCCGTTGCCAATGCCAGGATCAGGCGCCTCGTCGTGGAGGCGGAGGCGACACCGGACGAGGCCCGAGGCACGTTCGCCCTCAAGCTGTGGGAACGGGACGGGCTCCGCATGATCACCCTTCCCGGCGTGACGTTCCCGTAGGGATACCCGGTCCCCCATGCGCTCGACCATGCGCGACGGACGAAGCGCCGGTCAGAGTACTGTGTGGCAAAATGGCAGGATGCGGCCCACCATCCTTGCGGCGTTCATATTCGCGCAGTTGCAGCCTGATGCTGGCTTATCCGAAAGTCAGCGCGCACCGAATCCCTCGGTACCCAATCCATCTGCGCTCCCAACTTCTTCAGCCCCGACTCCAGCACCAGTACCCTCAGCCTCAACCCCGGCTCCAGATCAACCTACAGGCCAACAGCGCCTGCCCCCCGTAACTCTTCCTGCGTCTGCAACTCCGCAAGTCCCGCCCGGAGAAGCTCCGATCCCGTGGATACAGCTCTTGGGTTTACCCTTGATCGGTACGATTATTGGGTCCTTGGCGACATGGTACTTCAACGAGAGGGCTGCCAAGCGTCGCGAGCAATCTGCGCGCGCAGAACGGCTCCTATTCGAGAACTTGGCAAAGCGGCATGCGGTATACGAGAAGCTCTACCAAGACGTGAGCGCGCTGGAGGGTTACTACACGCCCTTCCAAGGAAACTTGAGCGAGTACGACGAGCAGAAGGAGCCCACCGACTTTGCTCCCCTCAGTGCTCTCGACACTTTCAGATCCCAAGTAGGCGATGGGGCTCTTTGGCTTGATTCACCTACCCGAACTGAGTGCCAAAAGGTTGTAGACGCCGGTAGCATGGGCCTGACGCTCGCGCTGACGATCGCGAGCCGAAAGCATGAAGTAATGCGGCTCCTGCAAGAGGGAGCGTCTGAAGAAGCAGTATCCAATGCCCGCGACGACCTAGACGTATTCGCCTCCTCCGTCGCTGGGCACGTCGAGAAAGTGCTCTTGCAGATCTCCAGCCTCAAGACTGTCATGCGAGGAGCCCTTGGTCTCGATTCTCTAGACCAAGAGGTGGCCGTATTGAACGCGCGGTTGAATGTGGCGTCAAAGAAACCTTAAGGGATAAGTGTCGCCCAATGCGCCGCTCCTTCTCAGTGCGCCATCAACTTGGCACTTCATCCCACATGAACATGAGTTTGGCCAGCACCTGAAGTCTCCGCCAAGAAAGAGCACGGCATCTTGTTTTTCAATAACAACACGAGGAATTGACTTTGAGTGAAGATCTCGACCAGTCCATGCCACTTGTCCTCCTAATCGGAGTCGAAAGCGAAGGGATTGTAAGTACGCTCAAGACTGCTGGGCGTCAGTACAAAATAAAGAAACTCGACTCCGGCAGCGAGAACTGGGACTCCATTGTCGCATATCTTGACAGATTCGATGTTCGCTGTGTTTTGGTCAAGTTGAATGGTCGAGTATACGATCTTTTGGTTCATCCCGACTATGAATCCGCAAGAGAGCGATTGCTGGACCGCCTTGCTCGATTGCCACACGCCATCTTCGTGTACGAGGAACTCCTGTTTGACTCTCCACCCAAGCAGCCAGAACTCCTTGAAGATGACGAAAATGCTTATTTCTGGCTGAGCTTTCATCGGCCCAAGGAAGACGTTCGCAAGACTGTGAATGCCCTACTGTCGAACCGTGGACTCAACGTTTTGCCATATAGGCGAAACGCAGAACTGACCGTGATGGCGGCCAAGTTCGTCGAGGATGCTGAGCACGGATTGATTTTCCGGCTTTACATCCCAACAGGACGTCTTTGGGCACATGAGATTGATCGGTTGCTCCAATTGTTCCGTGACTATTTGTCGCGCGTGGATCACCTGTCAGTCCGATTGGATCAGCGGCGAACAGGAAGCGGCACCGTGTTTGAGTTTTTTGCTGCGCCCGACGATCAAAAACTGCTTGTAAAAGGCAAGTCCACCTTGGACGTCCGGTTCCAAGAGTTTTCTGAGTTCTTGGATCTCTGTGCATCGGATGTGACACAAGCTGAGAACTTGCTAAGGGCTAAGCAGGTAGATCCTCAAGAAGTCGTTGCAATTGTTTCTCGATACTCCAAAGAACTCAAGAGGCTCCAGATTGACTTAAGGCATGACCGCGAGTTGAAGGTGCTGTCGATACGACAGCGCCTTGAGGCAGAATTGAGTGAGGTCCTTCCGATCAACACCACGTTGGATGACCTAAGTCGACTGGCTGACATGGCTGTGCCAAGCATTTCAGGAGTTGGCAGTGCTCTTTCTTCTGAGCCGCGACTCCTTCAGGTCAACGCCGCAGGCGGTTCTAATGTGACGATTAACTACAGCCCGCAGGCCATTGCGGCGGTGAATGCGGTTGTTGCCAGAGAGATCCATGGCGATGTGCATTTAAATGAAATGGACCGAAAATTGCTGGACTTGATAGAGATGCACGCTAGCACAGACAAGCCTGCACTGACGTCGGCTGTTCGTGAGCTTGCTGACGCATCTACCCCTCAGGCTGACCGGCTCACAGCTGGGAAGCGGTTACTAAGGTTCGTTCTTCAGGTGGGCTCGAAGGCAGCAGACAAGATGGTCGACTTGGGTGTGGGTATATTGCAAACGTATCTGGAAAAGAAACTCGGGCTCTAATATTACATGGTCACTTTCTCCTGCTCCCGAGCGGCTTTCTGCCTCGGGAAGGCGCCGATGTGACCGAGTAGTACTAGTTCGCAAAGGGTGCTTCCTAGAGGATTTTTCACGCTACCGTCGTCCGTAACCAGGAAAGGGACGCGGCCATATGCCGAAGAACAAGCCAGAAAATCACCCAGGGTCTTCTTCTCCAATGCCTCAGCCCAAGACCGCCCCACCAGCACAACCGCCTCTCAACTTGTCCTTGCTTCAGAACGGCATAGACTTCGTTCAGGCTGCTGTCATTCTTCTTTATTCGGACAGCAAGCTACCGCTTCTGGCACACAAATACGCTGTCCTTCACGTTTTCTCTGGCGCTCTGCTGCTCTTAAAAGAGCGCCTCAGCTGGGAACACCCTTCGCTCATCTGGGCCGAGGTGACGCACGTCGACAACGCAGAAAAAATCACCGTCGACTTCGACACCTGCCTGGATCGGCTTCGCTCCATAGCGAAGGTCAATCTAGATGAATCCCAGATGAAGCTTCTACGCAGAGCCCAGAAACACCGCAACCGGATCGAACACTATGCTATCGACCTGAAGTTGGAGGAGGCCGAAAAGCTTGTCGCTGAGATGGTAGAGTTCATCTTCGTCTTCATGCGCGATGAGCTTGAGGAAAACCTTGAAGATGACCTCCCCGAAGATGCCTGGAACAAGATCCAGAAACTGCGACAAGTTGCCCAAAGGCTTCAGCAAGAACGAGAGGCTCTGGAAGTTGAGCGGATCTCATCCGCCGAGAAGCGCTACCAAGCCAGCATCAACGGGTTGGATTCCAAGGACCTTAAGTGGTGGCAGCGAGCGTACCGGTACATGGTGATGCCATCGTCCGAACTTGAGGCCTTGGTCGAGGAACCATTCTGGGACCCCCACACCCCATCTCCTGCGCCACCAAGGGAGTGTGCCGATTGCGGCTCGGAGTCAGTGGTTGTCATGGGCGATGGGATCGCGATTTGCACCAATCCCGATTGCCGGTCACCCCACTCCGTGCATTTATGTATACGATGCGGAGGGGACGACATCATTGGTGGCAACGACGACGACCTTTGTGAGTCTTGCCAAAATGAGTTTGCCGCGTTCATGGAAAAGGATTGATGGGAGCGTTTGCCGCACATCTCGCTTTTGTACGACCTGATCACATCTTTCGGGAACTCCGCAGTCCCCCGGGAGAAATCTCGCTCGTGAGCGAGCGAAGTGACCAAGTCGTACTAAGCGGAGTAGAGAACTTCCTTGAGCATTATGACCGACAGCATCGGAAAATCGGACCTCAGCGCAGCACTCCGAAACGGTCTTGGCCTCCCTCGCTTGATCCCAGCAACCCCTCCGGCCTGATCGTGTGTGGTTCATCCCCCAACTCTGGGACATGGTTCGGGTTGGTCGATGCGCGTGCCCAATGCCCAGTTCAAGAACTCCATCCAAAGTCTCCCGGAGTCCTTGCTCGCTCCGTGATGAAGGGCCGTCATCGCGCTGGCCGGTTTGTACCCAAGCTGTACCCAAGATGAACGGACGCGGGTGGACCTCCATGGACGCTCCACCTGCCCCGCTCCAGAGGAGAACCGGCCGATCCTCAATCCCTCCGGACACCTCGCGGATCGGGGTGGCGGGGCTTCAAGACCGGTGGAGGGCTGCGAGAGCAGTCCCTGGCGAGTTCGATTCCCGTGCCCTACCGCCAATACTTCCGAGGGGTTACGCCCCACCTGCCCTGTGGGTACCGTCCCCTGCTGCGTCCAGGCGCGTCCACTCGACTGCGTTACCGCTGCGTTACAGTCATCAGTCGTCGTCCGGATGCAGGACTCGCTATTCGACTCACCTTTCGACATGAGGACGTCATGAACAAGCAGATCATCTTCAACCTGCCGGTCAAAAACCTGGATGAATCCAAAGCCTTCTTTTCCGCTCTCGGCTTCAGCTTCAATCCACAATTCAGTAACGAGAGCGCGGCGTTCATGGCCATCGTGGATGGCAGCATTCATGCCATGCTGACGACCGAAGCGTTCTTCAAGACCCTCATCGACAAGCCCGTCATGCAGGCGAAGGACGCCAACGAGGTCGTCATCTGCTTGAGCTGCGAGAGCCGGGAGGAAGTGGATAGTCTGATCGCCAAGGCCGTCGCCGCCGGCGGCCGCACTCCGCATCCGCCCGAGGACCGCGGCTTCATGTATGACCAGGGCTTCGAGGACCTCGACGGCCACCTGTGGAACCTTGTCTGGACGGCGCCGCAGGCTTGATGCGGCCGGCCGGGCTGCTCAGCGCTCGTCCCTGTGCCGAGCGCTTCATTCGCACCCTCAAGGAGCAACTGCTCTGGTAACCGTCCGGCCGACGACGTGCCGGGAGGCTTGATGACAAACGCGGACCGTGCTCGGCGAGCGCCGCGAGGAGCGAGCTGTTCAGGGACTGGGCTGGAGGGGTGACTCGGGCGGGTCAGCGGCGCGTCGCCGCTTCCACTCG
>NZ_RAVX01000046.1:0-11620 GCF_003611605.1 Corallococcus sp. AB011P | reverse complement strand
GCACCGGCGACGTCGTGCGCTGGCGGGCCGACGGGCAGCTGGACTACCTCCAGCGCCTCGACTTCCAGGTGAAGGTGCGTGGCTTCCGCATCGAGCTGGGTGAAATCGAGGCCTCCCTCCTCGCTCATGCCACCGTGCATGAAGCCGCCGTCCTCGCCCGTGAGGATGTCCCCGGTGACAAGCGGCTCGTCGCCTACGTCGTGCCCGCCCAGGGCCAGCAGTTGGACACCTCGGCGGTGCGCACGTTCCTCAAGGAGCGGCTGCCTGAGTACATGGTGCCCGCCGCCTTCGTCCCCATGGAGGCCCTTCCCCTCAGCCCCAACGGCAAGGTGGACAGGAAGGCACTGCCCGTCCCGGATGCCTCGCCTCTCGCGGACTTCGTCGCTCCTCGCGACGCCACCGAGGAGAAGCTCGCGGACGTCTTCGCCCACGTCCTGCGCGTGGAGCGCGTGGGCATCCACGACGACTTCTTCTCTCTCGGTGGCCACTCACTGCTGGCCACCCAGCTCGTCTCCCGCATCCGCGCGGCCTTCGGTGCGGAGCTGCCGCTTCGTGCCCTCTTCGAGGCCCCCACCGTCGCCGCCTTCGCCGAGCGTCTGCGCACTGCCTCCGCTGGGTCCCGGCTCCCGCCGCTCCCCGTCGCCACCCATGAGGGCCCGCCGCCCCTGTCCTTCGCACAGCAGCGGCTGTGGCTGTTGGATCAGCTCCAGCCGGGCAGCGCCGCGTACAACATCCCCGCGGCCCTTCGCCTGAAGGGACAGGTGGATGTGGAGTCCCTGCGCCGCGCCTTCGAGACGCTGGTCGCCCGGCATGAGACGCTGCGCACCAACTTCTTCCAGCACCAGGGCCAGCCCGCGCAGCGCATCCACTCGCCCGCGACGTGGACACTGCCCCTGCTCGACGTGTCCTCGGTGCCCGAGTCCCAGCGGGAAGAAGAGGCGCGGCGCCTCGCGAACGTGGAGGCCCGTCGTCCCTTCGACCTGGAAGCCGGCCCACTCCTCCGCACGTCCCTGGTGCGCCTGGGCGACGCGGAGCACCTGCTGCTGGTGACGATGCACCACATCGTCTCCGACGGCTGGTCCATGAGCGTCCTCGTCCGTGAGCTCACCGCGCTCTATGCGGCGTTCCACACGGATCACCTGCCCACCCTCGCGCCACTGCCCGTGCAGTACGCGGACTTCGCCGTCTGGCAGCGGTCCTGGCTCCAGGGCGAAACGCTGGAGGCCCAACTCGCCTACTGGAAGGAGAAGCTCTCCGGAGCGCCCGCCGCGCTGGACCTGCCCACGGACCGTCCGCGTCCGCCCGTGCAGTCCCACCGCGGCGCCACGGTGGACATGCGCGTCCCCGCGCAGCTCTCCGAAGCCCTCAAGGCCCTGGCCCAGCGTGAAGGCGCCACGCCCTTCATGCTGCTGCTCGCCGCCTGGCAGTTGCTCCTGTCGCGCTACTCCACACAGGACGACATCAGCGTGGGCACGCCCATCGCGGGCCGCACCCAGGCGGAGACCGAGGGCCTCATCGGCTTCTTCGTCAACACGCTCGTCCTGCGCGCCCACGTCCAGCCGCAGGCAACCTTCCGCCAGCTGCTGGCCCAGGTGCGCGGGACGACGCTCGCGGCCTACGAGCACCAGCACGTGCCGTTCGAGAAGCTGGTGGAGACCCTCCAGCCCGTGCGCGACCTGAGCCGCAGCGCCCTCTTCCAGGCGATGTTCTCCCTGCAGAACACGCCCATGGAAGCGCTCCGCGTGCCGGGCTTGTCCTTCGAGCAACTGCCGCTCGAATCGAACTCCGCGAAGTTCGACCTGACGCTGACGATGCAGGACTCGCCCCAGGGCTTCGTGGGCGTCCTGGAGTACAGCAGCGATCTCTTCGACGCCTCGACCATGCAGCGCATGGTGGGCCACATGGGCGTGCTGCTGGAGGCCATCGCCACGCAGCCGGACTCGACGCTCGCGAGCCTGCCCCTGCTCACCGCTCTGGAGCGGCAGCGGCTTCTCGTGGATTGGAATGGCCCCAGCGCGGAGTTCCCTCGCGACCTCTGCCTCCATGACGCCTTCAGCGCCCAGGCACTTCGCACGCCGGAGTCCCTGGCCGTCATCTGCCGCGAGGAGCAGCTCACCTTCCGTGAGCTGGAAGTCCGCGCCAATCAGCTTGCGCACCGACTGGTGAAACTCGGCGTTGGCCCCGACGTGCGCGTCGTCCTCTGCGTGGAGCGCTCCGTGGAGGCCCTCGTCGGTATTCTTGGCACCCTCAAGGCTGGCGGCGCCTACGTCCCCATCGACCCCAGCTACCCGCGCGACTGGCTTGCCCACGTCCTTACCGACACGGGCGCTCCGGTGGTGCTCACCCAGCAGCGCCTGCGCGACTCGCTGCCCCCGCACTCCGCGCTCACCCTCTGCCTGGACTCCGACTCCGCGGACCTTGCTCTTGAGTCCCAGTGCGCTCCGGTGACGTCTGTCACCCCGGAGCATCTGGCCTACATCATCTACACCTCGGGCAGCACCGGCCGTCCCAAGGGCGTGATGATTCAGCACCGCTCCGTGCTCAATCTTCGTGTCGCCCTCGCCGCTACGGTGCACGCGGACGCACGGCCCGGCGAGCGTGTCAGCGTCAACGCGCCCCTCTCCTTCGACGCCTCCGTCAAGCAGCTCATCCAGGTGCTCGACGGCCACACCCTCTGCATCATTCCCGACGAGGCCCGCGCTGACGTCGGGGAGCTCGTCAACCGCATTGGCCAGGACGCCCTCGACGTCCTCGACTGCTCCCCTGCGCACCTGCGCCTGCTCGTGGATGAAGGGCTGCTGGAGCGCAAGGCCATTCCCCGCCGCGTCCTCGTGGGCGGTGAGGCCGTGGACCCCGCCACCTGGCGTCACCTCGCCCAGGCCCCGCGCCCGCGCGTCTTCAACGTCTACGGCCCCACCGAGTGCACCGTCGACGCCACCGCCTGCGCCTTCGATGCGTCTCCCACGCCCACCATCGGCAGGCCCCTGCCCAACGTCCGCGTCTACGTGCTGGACGGCACGCTTCGCCCCGTGCCCGTCGGCGTCGCCGGTGAGCTCTTCATCGGTGGTGAGGGCGTCGCGCGCGGTTACCTCAATCGCCCCGAGCTGACAGCGGACCGCTTCATCCCGGATGCCTTCTCCTCCACGCCCGGTGCCCGCATCTACCGCACAGGCGACGTGGTGCGCTGGCGCGCGGACGGGATGCTCGACTACCTGGGCCGCGCCGACTTCCAGGTGAAGGTCCGCGGCTTCCGCATCGAGCTGGGCGAAATCGAAGCCGCCCTCCTCAAGCATCCCCAGGTGCACGCCGCCGTGGTGCTGGCGCGCGAGGACATCCCCGGCGACAAACGGCTCGTCGCCTACGTGGTGCCTCCCGAAGGCACGGAGTCCGCGCCCACGCCCGAAGGCCTCAAGGACTGGCTCAAGCAGCTCCTGCCGGAGCACATGCGCCCCTCCGCGCTCCTCGTGCTGGAAGCGCTGCCGCTCAACACCAACGGCAAGGTGGACCGCAAGGCCCTGCCCGCCCCCCAGGGCACGTCGCTCACGTCCACTTTCGTCGCGCCGCGCACCCCGGCCGAGGAGCAGCTCGCGGCCCTCTTCACGCAGGTGCTGCGCGTGGAGCGCGTGGGCGTCCACGACGACTTCTTCTCGCTCGGTGGCCACTCCCTTCTGGCCACCCAGCTCGTCTCCCGCGTGCGCGCCACGTTCCGCGTGGAGCTGCCGCTGCGGGCCCTCTTCGAAGCGCCCACCGTGGCCACGCTCGCCGAGCGGCTCCAATCCCAGACGCCGAGCCTCCGCCTCCCGCCGCTCACCCGGACCCAGGCGGACGGGCCTCAGCCCCTATCCTTCGCGCAGCAGCGGCTCTGGTTCCTGGATCAGCTCACGCCGGGCGATGCGTCCTACAACATCCCCACGGCGCTCCGGCTGACGGGCCAGGTGGACGTGGAGTCGCTGCGCCGCGCCTTTGAAGCGCTGGTGGCTCGTCACGACGCCCTGCGCACCACCTTCCGCGAAAGCGAGGGGCAGGCCACCCAGCACATCCACACGCCCGGCACATGGGCGTTGCCGCTCATCGATCTCTCCACGCTGCCCGAAGCGCGGCGCGAAGACGAAGCGCAGCGGAGGGTCGAAGCGGATGCACGGCAGCCGTTCGACCTGCGGAACGGTCCGCTGCTGCGCACCGCGCTCGTACGGCTGGCGGCGGAAGAGCACCTGTTGCTCGTGACGATGCACCACATCGTCTCCGACGGCTGGTCCATGGGCGTGCTCGTCCGCGAGCTGGTGGCCTTCTACGAGGCCTTCAGCACCGGTCAGGCGCCCGCCCTCGCTCCGCTGCCGGTGCAATACACGGACTTCGCGGCGTGGCAGCGCGACTGGCTCCAGGGCGAGACACTGGACGCGCAGCTGGGCTACTGGAAGCAGCAGCTCGGAGGGGCTCCGGCCACCCTGGAGCTGCCCACGGATCATCCCCGCCCGGCCATCCAGTCCAACGCGGGTGCGACCCACGCAGTGAGGATTCCCCAGGCGACGTCCGAAGCGCTCAAGGCCCTCGCCCAGCGCGAGGGCGCCACGCCCTTCATGGTGCTGCTCGCGGCGTGGCAGGTGCTCCTGTCGCGCTACGCAGGCCAGGACGACCTCACCGTGGGCTCGCCCATCGCGGGCCGCACCCAGGCGGAAGCCGAAGGGCTCATCGGCTTCTTCGTCAACACGCTCGTCCTGCGTACACGCGTGACGCCGGAGGACTCCTTCCGCCAGTTGCTCTCCCAGGTGCGCAGCACGACGCTCGCGGCGTACGAGCATCAGCACGTGCCCTTCGAGAAGCTGGTGGAGGTCCTCCAGCCCGTGCGGGACGCGAGCCGCAGCCCGCTGTTCCAGGTGATGTTCGTCCTCCAGAACGCCCCAGGGGAAGCGCTGCGCGTCCCGGGCCTCACCTTCAAGCAGGTCATCACCGAGGGCCACTCCGCCAAGTTCGATCTCACCCTGACGTTGCAGGACTCCCCACAGGGGTTCACCGGCTGGATGGAGTACAGCACCGCCCTCTTCGAGCGGAGCACCATCGAGCGGATGGGCAGCCATCTGCGCACGCTGCTGGAGGCCGTGGCCGCGAAGCCCGAGCAGCCCGTGGCCGGGCTGTCCCTCCTCTCCGGCGAGGAGCGTCACCGCGTCCTCGTGGAGTGGAATGACACGGCCACCGTCAGCCCGACGGACGTGCCGGTCCACGTCCACTTCGCCCGGCAGGCACAGCGCACACCTGCCGCGGTGGCCCTGGTGCTGGGAGATGACTCGCTGACGTATGCGCAGCTGGACACGCGCGCGAACCAGCTGGCCCACCACCTGCGTGCCCTGGGCATCGCCCCTGGTGCGCGAGTGGGCCTCGCCGTCGAGCGGTCCTTCGAGCTGGTGACCGCGCTCCTCGCCATCCTCAAGGTGGGCGCGGCCTTCGTCCCCGTGGACCGCAATGCGCCCGTGGAGCGTATCGCCGCCCTGCTGGAGGACGCGGACGTCAGCGTGACGCTCGCGCACCAGCCCTTCGCCTCCCTGCTGCCTCCTTCCGGTACCCGCGTCTGGCTGGATGCCCAATCCGCGCAGATTGCCTCGCGGCCCACGCATGCGCCCGACGTCCGCGTGGACGGTGAAGCCCTGGCCTACGTGATGTTCACCTCCGGCAGCACCGGCCGTCCCAAGGGCGTCAGCGTGCCGCACCGGGGAATCACCCGGCTGGTGCTCGGCGGCACCTTCATGCGCTTCGGGCCGGATGAAGTCTGGCTCCAGGCCGCCCCTGTTGCCTTCGATGCGTCCACGCTCGAAATCTGGGGCGCGCTCCTGCACGGCGCGAAGCTCGTCCTTGCTCCTTCGCACTCCCTCTCGCTGGAGGAGCTGGCCGCGCAACTGCGTCACCACCGCGTGACGTCACTGTGGCTCACCGCAGCCCTCTTCGAGCAGATGGCCCTGAACCAGGGCGAAGCGCTCGCGGGCGTGCGCCAGGTCCTCGCGGGTGGCGACGTGCTGCCCGCCTCCCGCGTTCGCGAGCACCTGGCCCGCCTGCCGGAAGGCGCCACCTTCCACAACGGCTACGGCCCCACGGAGAACACGACCTTCTCCACCACCTTCGCCATGCACCGCGATTCGGTGGTGGGCGGCTCGGTGTCCATCGGCCGGCCGCTCTCCAACTCCACGGTCTACGTGCTCGACGCGAGCCTGCGCCCGATGCCCGTGGGTGTCGCGGGTGAGGTGTACGTGGGCGGCCAGGGCCTGGCCTGGGGCTACCTCCACCGTCCGGACCTGACCGCGGAGCGCTTCGTCCCCCACCCCTTCGCCTCCACACCGGGCGAGCGCCTCTACCGCACGGGCGACAAGGCCCGCTGGAAGCCGGACGGCACGCTCGACTTCCTGGGCCGCGTCGACCTCCAGGTGAAGGTGCGTGGCTTCCGCATCGAGCTGGGTGAAATCGAAGCCGCGCTGCGCTCCGCCACCGGCGTCCATGAAGCGGTCGTCGTGGCCCGGGGCACGGACGCGGACAAGCGGCTGGTCGGCTACGTCACTGCTCGTGAAGGCCACGCGTTGGATGTGGACTCCCTCAAGGCAGGCCTCAAGCAGCGGCTGCCCGAGTACATGGTCCCCTCCGCGCTCGTCGTGCTGGACGCGTTGCCGCTCAACACCAACGGCAAGGTGGACCGCAAGGCCCTGCCGGAGCCGGAGGAGACCGCGCGCGCCGTCGCCTACGTCGCACCGCGCACCGCCACCGAGAAGCAGCTGGCGGCCCTCTTCACCGAGGTCCTCCGGGTGGAGCGGGTGGGCCTCCACGATGACTTCTTCGCGTTGGGAGGCCACTCGCTGCTGGCCACCCAGCTCGTCTCCCGCGTGCGGGCCACGCTCGGGCTGGAGCTGCCCCTGCGGGCCCTCTTCGATGCGCCGACCGTGGCCGCCCTCGCGCTGAAGCTCGCGGACGCGCGGCCCGCGGCGGCCCGGGGGGCTCCTCCGCTGCGCCCCGCCTCACGCACGGGAGCCATTCCGCTCTCCTTCGCGCAGCAGCGCCTCTGGTTCCTGGATCAGCTCACGCCGGGGGATGCGTCGTACAACATTCCCTCGGCGCTCCGGCTGAAGGGCCCGGTGGACGTGGCGTCGTTGCGCCGCGCTTTCGAGTCCCTGGTCGCGCGTCACGAATCCCTGCGCACCACCTTCCATGAGCATGAAGGGCAGGCCACGCAGCACATCCACCTGCCGGACGCGTGGACGCTGCCGCTCGTGGACCTGTCCGCGCTGCCGGACGCGCAGCGCGAAGCCGAGGCCCAGCGCCGAATCACGAAGGAAGCGAACCAGCCCTTCCACCTGGAGCGCGGGCCGCTGCTGCGCACGACGCTGGTGCGGCTGGCGGAGGAGGACCACTTCCTGCTCGTGACGATGCACCACATCGTCTCCGACGGCTGGTCCATGGGCGTGCTCGTCCGCGAGCTGATCACCCTCTACGAGGCCTTCACCTCCGGCCAGACGCCCACGCTGGCCCCGCTGCCGGTGCAGTACGCGGACTTCGCGGAACGGCAGCGCCAGTGGCTCCAGGGCGAAACGCTGGACGCGCAACTGGGCTACTGGAAGCAGCAGCTGACGGGCGCGGCTTTCGCGCTGGAGCTGCCCACCGACCATCCGCGTCCGGCCATCCAGTCCCACCAGGGCGCGGCCGTCTCCGTCCGGATTCCCCAGGCGACGTCCGACGCCCTCAAGGCGCTGGCCCAGCGTGAGGGCGCCACGCCCTTCATGGTGCTGCTCGCGGCCTTCCAGGTGCTCCTGTCGCGCTACTCCGCGCAGGACGACCTCACCGTGGGCTCGCCCATCGCGGGCCGCACCCAGGCGGAGACCGAGGGCCTCATCGGCTTCTTCGTCAACACGCTCGTCCTGCGCACGCGCGTGGCGCCGGAGGACTCCTTCCGGACGCTGCTCGCCCAGGTGCGGGACACGACGCTCGCGGCCTACGAACACCAGCACCTGCCGTTCGAGAAGCTGGTGGAGGTCCTCCAGCCCGTCCGGGACGCGAGCCGCAGCCCGCTGTTCCAGGTGATGTTCGCCCTCCAGAACGCCCCGGCCGGAGACCTGCGCGTTCGCGGCCTCACCTTCCAGCAGGTCAGCACCGAAGGGCGCTCCGCCAAGTTCGACCTCAACCTGGCGATGCAGGACTCGCCCCAGGGCTTCGTGGGCTCGCTGGAGTACAGCACCGCCCTCTTCAAGCGCGGCACCGTGGAGCGGATGGCCCGCCAGCTGCTCACGCTGCTGGAGTCCGTGGCAGCCAGGCCCGAGCAGTCCGTGGCCGGGCTGTCCCTCCTCTCCAGCGAGGAGCGGCAGCGCATCCTCGTGGAGTGGAACGACACCACCGTCGCCAGTCCCACGGACATCCCCGTCCACGTCCACTTCGCCCGGCAGGCGCAGCGCGCGCCCGAGGCCATCGCCCTCGTCCTGGGGGACGCCTCGCTGACGTATGCGCAGCTGGACGCGCGAGCGAACCAACTGGCCCACCACCTGCGCGACCTCGGCATCGCGCAGGGAGCGCGGGTCGGCATCGCCGTCGAGCGGTCCTTCGAGCTGGTGACGGCGCTGCTCGCCATCCTCAAGGCGGGGGCCACCTACGTTCCCGTGGACCGCAATGCTCCCGTGGAGCGCATCGCGTCCCTGCTGGAGGACGCGGACGTCCACTTCGTCGTCACCCACCAGCCCTTCGCGTCACTGCTGCCCGACACCGGCACCCGCGTCTGGCTGGATGCACAGCGCGACGTCATCACCACGCGGCCCACCCACGCCCCCGACGTCCGCGTGGACGGCGAGGCCATGGCCTACGTGATGTTCACCTCCGGGAGCACCGGCCGCCCCAAGGGCGTCTGCATTCCGCACCGGGGCATCACGCGCATGGTGGTCGGCAGCACGTTCATGCGCCTCGGCGCGGACGAGGTCTGGCTCCAGGTCGCCCCCATCGCCTTCGACGCGTCCACGCTCGAAATCTGGGGCGCGCTGCTGAATGGCTCGAAGCTCGTCCTGTCGCCGCCGCACTCCCTTTCGCTGGAGGAGCTGGCCGCGCAGCTGCGCCACCACGGCGTGACGACGCTGTTCCTGACGACCGCGCTCTTCGAGCAGATGGCCCTGCACCAGGGTGAAGCGCTCGCGGGCGTGCGCCAGGTCCTCTCCGGTGGCGACGTGCTGCCCGCGGACCGCGTGCGAGAGCACCTGGCGCGCATCCCCGAAGGCGCCAGCTTCCACAACGCCTACGGCCCCACGGAGAGCACCACCCTCGCCACCACCTTCGCCATGGGGCATGGCTCGCGCGTGGAAGGCGCCATCCCCATCGGCCGGCCGCCCTCCAACTCCACCGTCTTCGTGCTCGACGCGCACCTGCACCCGGTGCCCGTGGGTATTGCCGGCGAGGTGTACGTTGGCGGCCAGGGCCTGGCCTGGGGCTATCTGCACCGCCCGGACCTGACCGCGGAGCGCTTCATTCCCCACCCCTTCGCCTCCACACCGGGCGAGCGCCTCTACCGCACGGGTGACCAGGCCCGCTGGCGGGAGGACGGCACGCTCGACTTCCTGGGCCGTGTCGACCTCCAGGTGAAGGTGCGTGGCTTCCGCATCGAGCTGGGCGAAATCGAAACCGCGCTGCGCGCCTTCACTGGCGTCAACGAAGCGGTCGTCGTGGCCCGGGGCACCGGCGCGGACAAGCGACTCATCGGCTACGTCACCGCGCGCGCGGGCCATTCGCCAGCGCCGGACACGCTCCGGGCAGGACTCAAGCAGCGGCTGCCGGAGTACATGGTGCCGTCTGCCTTCGTGGTGCTGGACGCGCTGCCCCTCAACGCCAACGGCAAGGTGGACCGGAAGGCCCTGCCGGAGCCGGGGAGCACGCCTCGGAGCACCGTCTTCGTCGCGCCGCGCACCGCCACCGAGGAGCAGCTGGCCACCCTCTTCGCCGAGGTCCTCCGGGTGGAGCGCATCGGCGTGCGGGACGACTTCTTCGCCATGGGAGGCCACTCGCTGTTGGCCACCCAGCTCGTCTCGCGCGTGCGCTCCACCTTCCGTGTGGAGCTGCCGCTGCGGGCCCTCTTCGAGGCGCCCACGGTCGAAGGACTCGCGCCGAAGATCGAGGAGGCCCAGACCACCGGGCTGCGCGCACCGCCCCTGCGGCCCATGCCGCGCGAAGGCGCCCTTCCTCTGTCCTTCGCCCAGCAGCGCCTCTGGTTGCTGGATCAGCTCCAACCGGGAGACATCTCGTACAACATCCCCACCGCCCTGCGGCTGACGGGCCCGGTGGACGTGGAGGCCTTGCGCCGCGCCTTCGAAGCGCTGGTGGAGCGCCACGAATCGCTGCGCACCACGCTCTCCACGTCGCAGGAGGAGCCGTCGCAATGCATCCAGGAGCCCTCCGACTGGGAGCTGCCCCTCATCGACCTGACGTCCCTGCCTGAGTCGCGGCGGGAGGATGAGGCCCAGCGCGTAGCGGCCACGGAGGCCCGGCGTTCCTTCGACCTCTCCACGGGCCCGTTGCTGCGCAGCACGCTGGTGCGGCTGGGACAGGACTCGCACCTGTTGCTGGTGACGATGCACCACATCGTCTCCGACGGCTGGTCCATGGGCGTGCTCGTCCGGGAGGTGGCGGCCTTCTACGAAGCCTTCAGCACCGGCCGCGCTCCCGTCCTCCCGCCGCTGCCCGTGCAGTACGCGGACTTCTCGATGTGGCAGCGAGGCTGGCTCCAGGGCGAGGCCCTGGACGCGCAGCTGGGCTACTGGAAGAAGCAGCTCGGGGGGGCACCTTCCGCGCTGGACCTGCCCACGGACCACCCGCGTCCGCCGGTGCAGTCGCGTCGGGGCGCCACGGTGGACGTGCGCATCCCGCTGGAGGTCTCCCAGTCCCTGAAGGCCCTGGCCCAACGTGAAGGCGCCACGCCCTTCATGTTGCTGCTCGCGGCCTGGCAGCTGCTCCTGTCGCGCTACTCCACGCAGGACGACATCAGCGTGGGCACGCCCATCGCGGGCCGCACCCAGGCGGAGACCGAGGGCCTCATCGGCTTCTTCGTCAACACGCTCGTCCTGCGCGCCCACGTCCAGCCGCAGGCGACCTTCCGTGAGTTCCTCGCGCAGGTGCGCCGCACGACGCTCGCGGCCTACGAGCATCAGCACCTGCCCTTCGAGAAGCTGGTGGAGGTCCTCCAGCCCGCGCGAGACCTGAGCCGCAGCGCGCTCTTCCAGGCGATGTTCTCCCTGCAGAACGCGCCCACCGAAGCGCTGCGCGTGTCCGGGCTGTCCTTCCAGAGCGTCCCGGTGGACACCCGGTCCTCCAAGTTCGACCTGACGCTCACCCTCGGCGAGTCGCCCCAGGGTTTCGTCGGGCTGCTGACGTACGCGACGGACCTCTTCGATGCCTCGACCGTGCAGCGCATGGCGGGCCACATGGGCGTGCTGCTGGAGGCCATCACCACGCAGCCGGACTCGACGCTCGCGAGCCTGCCCCTGCTCACCGCTCCGGAGCGGCAGCGGCTTCTCGTGGACTGGAATGGCCCCAGCGCGGAGTTCCCCCGCGACCTCTGCCTCCATGACGCCTTCAGCGCCCAGGCCCTTCGCACGCCGGAGTCCCTGGCCGTCATCTGCCG
>NZ_RAVX01000045.1:0-13905 GCF_003611605.1 Corallococcus sp. AB011P | reverse complement strand
CCTCCTGCTTCAGCTTCGCTGCCAGCTCCTTCAACTCCATGCCCACGCGCTCCTCCTGCTTCGAATCGAGCGCTCACCTCCGCACGTCATCCTCCTCCCGTCACGACGGGGTCGGGCGAGGAGGTACGCCCGTGGTGACGCAATCCTCTCCCTCCAGTCCGGAGGCAAGCCCCCAGAAGACGCTCACCTTCACGGTGGGGGCAAGCGATCCGGCGGGCTCCGCGCTCACGTTCGCCTGGACCGCCAGCGCGGGCTTGCTGGGCACGGCCACGACGGAGGACTCCAGCAGCAGCGTTGCTTGGACGGCCCCCTCGTGTGTCAACGCGGGCCCTCCCAGCCTCACGGCCACTGTCACTAATGCGTTCGGCCAGAAGACCCTCAAGACCTTCGTGGTGACGGGCCTGCCGGTGTGTGTCCCCGAGGGCTGGACCTCCACGGGGGCGCTGCTCGTACCGCGCTTCTTTCATTCGGCGACAGTGCTCGCGAATGGGAAGGTGCTCGTCGCGTCAGGCCGCAACAGCACGGGCGGCACCCTGACTGCGGAGCTGTATGATCCGGGGACAGGCACCTGGAGCCCTACGGGCTCCCTGTCGGAAATCAGGGGCCCCACCACGGCAACCGTGCTGCTCAGCGGCAAGGTGCTCATCGTGGGCAGCAGCTCGATCCTTAGTGAGCTGTACGATCCGGCCACGGGCACCTGGAGCCCCGCCGGTTACAGGTCCTCCCCGCGCCAGGGGCATGTGATGGCATTGCTGCCCGATGGCAGGGTGTTCATCGCGGGAGGATATAGCTACGACTACGAAGGGACGGCGGAGTTGTACGATCCGGCCACGCGCGCTTGGAGCCTCACCGGCGCCATGTCCACGCCGCGCGACATGCTCGCGGGGGCGCTGCTGCCCGATGGCAAGGTGCTCGTCTCGGGAGGGCTCCAGAGCGGGGGACTCTCCCTGGAAACGGCGGAACTCTACAATCCGGCCACGGGCACCTGGAGCCCCACGGGCTCCATGTCGGCCGGGCGCGACAGCCATACGGCGACGCTGCTGCCCGATGGCAAGGTGCTCGTCTCTGGGGGGCATGGCGCGGGCGCGAATGGAAACATCGCGACAGCGGAACTCTACGAACCCGCCACGGGCACCTGGAGCCCCACGGGTTCCATGACCCATGCGCGCTACGGGCACAGGGCGGCGTTGCTGCCCAATGGCAAGGTACTCGTCTTGGGAGGGGTCAATTCCAACGGTGCCCCCATCTACACCCCGGAGGTGTACGACCCCGCCACGGGGAAGTGGAGCCTGGCGCTGCGCATGCCCACGCTGCGCGGCGGGCCCACGTTGACGGTGCTGCCCGGCGGCAAGGTCCTGGTTTCGGGGGGATACAACAACGGCAACACCGCCATGGCGACGGTCGAGCTGTACACCCCGCAGATGTGACGAATCACATGATGGTGGACGAACACCTACCCGGCGGAGCGGTTTGAGCGGCGCGGGCCAAAGTCCTACGCTGCGTCCCATATGAAGGCGATGCTCCTGTCCCTGCTCTTCCTCGGCGCCGCGCCGTCCGGCCCCGCGCCGTCGTCCCTGCCCCCCGAAGCGCTGGGGGCACCCCCGCTCGTGGATGCGTCTCCGACCGCGTGGTCGTGCACCATCGACACGTTGCGCGCGGGCAAGGAGTGCGTGTTCGAGGCGGAGGTGCCGCCTGCCAGGGGTGCGAACACGGACGTGGAGTCCGCTAACATCAAGCTGCTGAAGGACGCGTCGCGCGCCCTCTGCTCGGAGGCCGTGAGCATCGCGCGCGACGGCACGCCCGACCCCAAGCTCGTCGCCGTCTGCGAGCGCAAGTACGCGGACGTCGTGGGCCGCTGCGGCATCGAAGGCAATACGCCGGTGGTGGATGCCAAGGGCCGCTTCGCGCCCGCGGCCCGCGCCTGCTACCGCGCGCTGTCCTCCGTGCTCCAGGACGTGCAGCTGATGGCCTCCGTGGCCTCCACCTGTTGTGAGTGCGCCGCGCGCAGCCAGTGCCCCGGCAACGGAGAGAGCTGCTACGCGGCCGTGTCGCGGCAGCAGGCCGGGCCCACCACGCTCGCGTGCATGGACGAGCGCTGCCACGACGCGTGCTCGATGATGCTGCCCCCATCCGCGTCCATTCCGCGCCAGTCGCCGTCGCGCGCGAGCCAGCAGCACACCGACTCCGCCGCGCTGTAGCGCGCCCACCGAGCCGTCGCACTCCAAGGAGCCTCGCGCCATGCCCCGTCTTCCGTTGCTGACCCTCCTGGGTGCGCTCGCCACCGGCTGCGGTGCCTCGCACTCCCACGTCGCGCTGGAGGACCGCGCCCTCACGGACGCACCTCCGCCGCGGACGCCGCCCCCCGCGCCCCGGCGCTCCGTCGCCGCGGAGGAACCGCCCCTGTCGCCGCATGACGCCCGCGCGTTCCTGGCCCGCTACTCCACGCCCGCCGCGTGCGAGACCGCCGCCCGCAGGCTCCAGGCGACCTCTCGCGACGACGCGTGGCTGGCCCTGAAGGTATGCGCGGAGGCCCCTGGCTTCACCCAGCTGGGCGCCGTGCTGGGCAGCGCGTGGGCGGAGGACCTGCGCGTGCGGCCGGACGCCGCCAACCTCATCGCCCGCGTGGTGGCCCAGCGCGGCGGCAGCGTGGACGGCGAGCTGCGCCTGCTCCACGCGCGCAAGGTGCCCATCTTCTCGCTCGCGTCCGCCGTCGCCCAGCCGGACACCTACCGCGGCCGCTACGTGCTCCTGCGCGCGCAGGTGGCGGACCAGCGCTCGGAAGGGGAGCGCCCCACGCTGTGGCTGGTGGAGCAGGGCCTCCAGTCCGTGGCCTCCCGCCGCGAGGTCGGCGTCGCCTACCACTCCGACACCGTGACGGAGGCCTCCGGCGACCTGGGCGGACGCACGGCGCTCACCGGCGAGGGCCGCGTGGGCGGCTCCATCTTCACCCGCGAGAGCAACACCCAGTCCGCCTCCGAGCGCACCTACGACAACCTCTCCGAGGAGACCGGCCGCGAGGCCCTGGGCCGGCTGGCCGCGCCGGATCCCTTCCTGGAGACCCGCCGCGACTACGTCATCCTCGCGCGCTTCGACGGCCTGCGCGTCACCTCCGGCATGACCACCGACGACGAGGACGAGGGCCCGAAGATCCCCGTGCTCACCATCGTCAGCTACCACCTGCCGCAGTCGCTCGCCGTCTACTGACGGGCCGCCGCGCCCGTCAGCGCTTCACCGGCGCCGCGGTCGCCGTCGCCGTCAAATCCCGCGACGGCGTGCCGGAGTAGATCTCCACGTCCGTGGCCACCCACGACCCCAGCCGCTCGCCGTAGGTCGTGTGCACCAGCACGCCCGGGTGCAGCTGGGCGCGGGCCACGCGCTTGCCATCGCGCAGGATTCGCGTGGACGGAGCCACCACGAACGGCCGCTCCACGCCGTCGTCGTCGCGCACCGTGAAGCCCCGCGCGCCCGAAAGCGTCACCGTGCCGTAGAAGTCCGGCACGTCCTCGGCCACCACCGCGCCCGCGCTTCCGCTCCCGCCGGTGCCTTCCTCCGTCGGAACCTCCGCCCGGGTCTGGAACACCGCGATCGGCGGCACCATGCCGCTCTCCGCGACGGCCCCGTCCCGCGACTGGCACGCGCTGCCGCCCAGCACGAGCCCTCCGACGACGAACAGCCACCTCCCCCATCCCTGGCGCATGGCACCCACCTCTCGTGCGTTGGTGCTCCCAAGATGGGGCGGAAACCCGGTCCGACAACCACCCCCGGCAGGGAGGTCCGCCCCAGTGTCACCCGGGCCACGGGGACCGTGACCGCGAGTGGGGGCAGGGGAGCGCCGTCAGTCCGGACCGGACACCAGCCCGTGCTTTCGCAGGAGCTTCCGCAGGTAGACGCGGTCGATGCCCGCCTCGCGCGACGCCTTGGAGACGTTGCCGCCGCACCGCTCGAGCAGCGTGCGCAGGTAGTCGCGCTCGAAGCCTTCGATGAGGCGCTCCTTCGCTTCCTTGAAGGGCAGCTCCAGCGCCAGCGACAGCGTGTCCTCCGGGTCCAGGTCCGGCGACAGGGCAGGGCGCGGAACCGGCGTGTCCGGCAGCTCCGGCAGCGCCGACTCGCCCAGGCTCACCACCCGGTCCACCACGTTGCGCAGCTCCCGCACGTTGCCCGGCCACGGGTACTGGGCCAGCAGGGCGCGCGTCTGGTCCGACAGGGCGCTGGGCGGCTTGCCCATCCGCTCCAGCACGGTGTCGATGAGCAGCGGGATGTCCTCCGGCCGCTCGCGCAGGGGCGGCAGCGTCGCGCGCAGCACCGCGAGCCGGTGGAACAGGTCGCCGCGGAAGCGGCCCGCCTTCACCGCTCCCTCCAGATCCTGGTGCGTGGCCGCCACCACCCGCACGTTCACCGAGCGGTAGTCGTTGGCGCCCACCCGCTTCACCTGCCGGCGCTCCAGCGCGCGCAACAGCCGGGGCTGCACTTCCAGGGGTAGCTCGCCGACTTCATCCAGGAAGAGGGTGCCGCCATGGGCGCGCTCGAAGGCGCCCGCCCGGTCCGCCTGCGCGCCGGTGAAGGCGCCCTTCACGTGGCCGAACAGCTCCGACTCCAAGAGCTGCGGCGCCACGCCCGCCAGGTCCACGATGACGAAGGGCCCCTTGGAGCGCCCTCCATGCAGGTGCAGTCCTTCCGCGCACAGCTCCTTGCCGGTGCCCGTCTCGCCCTGGATGAGCACGTCGGACTCGCCCTGGGCCACGCGCTCCAGCAGGGTGAACACCTCGCGCATCCGGCGGCTCTGGCCCACCAGGTTGCCGAAGCGTTCGCGGTTGGACAGGGGCAGGGTGTGCGCCTTCTCTCCCTCCGGGACGAGCTTCAGCTCCGTGGTGCCCAGCGTGAGCACCGCGCCGGGGCGCACCTCCAGGGTGGTGAAGCGCATGCCCTCGCAGAACGAGCCGTTGCGCGAGCCCACGTCCACCGCCTGGATGCTGTCCTCGCGCACGTCCAGCAGCAGGTGGCTGCGGGACACCGCGCGGTCCGCGATGATCACATCCGAGCTGGCGTCCGCGCCCACCCGGTAGCGTCCTGGCGCCAGCGGGTAGCTCTGGCCCGCGTCCGGGCCGGACAGCACCAACAGCCGCACCCGCACCCGCGCGGAGCGCATCGCCGGCAGGGCGTCCGTGCGCAGCTGCCGGTCTTCCTCCCCGCTGTCGTCCCCGAAGCGCGCCACGGCGCGGACCATAACATACGGAAACAGAAAGGCCCGGCCTCCCCGCACGCACCGGAAAGGTGCGTACTGGAAGAGGACGGGCCCGGGAGGAGTCCAGGGGCAGCGCGGCGGTCAGGCCGGCGGCTTCGCGTGCTTGTAGAAGAGCACCAGCGTGTAGCAGTGGAACTCGTTGTCGGAGGACTGGCAGACGACCCGGTCCACGATCTCCAGGTCCGCGTTGCTCTTGATCCAGCGGGTGACGTTCTCACCCAACTCTTCCCGCTCCTTGGCCTTCGTCGCGGAGAAGACCTTCACGCCCGTGAACATCGCCTGCCACTCCTTGTGGGTGGTGAGAAAAGGCTTGACCGGGGGTTATCGCACACGCCGTTTCGGGGTGTCAAAAATGCTGCGGTCCAAAAGTCGTGATCCGCGAGGGAGCGGGGGAGCGGGGTGGGGTGGGGGTTTGCAGGTGCACCGGCATGCATAGGTTCACCCGGTCGCACCCGGTTCATGGATTGGGGCGGGGCCCGGGGCCATTTCCGGCTCCAGGGGCATGGGCGGAAAAAGGGGGCAGGACCGTGGACATGAAGACGAAGAAGGACCTGGCGGTCGATTTCATCAACACCATCCGCACCATGGAGCCGAGCGCGCTCAACGCCCTCATCGTGAAGGAAGCGGGCGAGGAGCTGGCGCAGTTCTTCCTGAACTACAGCGCGAACCTCATCTCCAAGGATCCGTCCCGGGTGCTGGAGAACACGTCCTCGCTGATGCTGATGGGCTACCTCATCCGCACGTACGAAGAGAAGAACAGCCAGGCCAAGCAGGGCAACTTCCAGTCCTACGCGTACGCCTGAGGGGCCGTGCGCGCGGGCTCGACAGGCCCCGGGAGGCCTGTTAGGCACGCGTCGCCCATGCTCATCGACCTACACGCCCATTCCCACCTGTCCAAGGGGTGCGACCTGGAGCCGCGCGCCGTGCTGGAGCGGGCGGCCATGTTCGGCCTGGACGCGGTGGCGTTCACCGAGACGAACACCCAGGACGGCTGCGACGAGCTCTTCGAGATCGGCGCCAAATCCAAGGTGAAGGTCTTCGTGGGCCTGGAGCTCGTCACGGACCGGGGTCAGTACCTGTGCTTCTTCCCGAAGCCGGAGCTGGCGCCGGAGCCCGTGCAGATGTGGGGCAGCAACCGGGAGAAGCCCTGGAGCGCCGCCGAGTGCCTGCCCAAGGTGAAGGCGCTGGGCGCGGCCATCGTCGCGGCCCGCCCCTTCGACCGCGACGTGCCCAACCCCGCCATGGACTACGTGCGCTCGCTGTCCGGCGTGCTGTGCGCCGTGGAGGGCTACAACGCCAAGGTGAAGCAGACGGCCAATGACCTGGCCGTGGAGGCCGCCGAGGTCCTCAAGGTCCCCTGCGTGGGCGGTAGCGACGCGCGCGGCTCCCTGGACGAGATGGGCCGCGGCGCCACCTTCTTCAAGCGCGACGTGCTCACCCAGGCGCAGCTGGTGGAGGAGCTCCTCAAGGGCGACTACTGGCCGGTGATGGCCGGTGAGCTGCCCCGCCTCACGCGGCCGGGCGAGGCCCAGGCCCAGCGCAAGGGCGGTGGCGGCGGCGGCAAGAAGCAGCACCGCCGCGGCGGCCGGCGCTAGGAACTCAAGGCAGGATGGATTTGCCTGCCTCTTCCGCGCGCACCAGCTTCCCGTCGGCGAGGAACGCCTTGCGGCGCTCGCCGGTGTAGCGCCACTCCTCGTTCTTCGCGGTGCCCTCCAGCGTGCGGCGCACGGACTCCGGCGGGCCCCAGGCCATGCGCACCGCGTCCGCGGGCATGTCCGGCACCAGCGTCTTGGTGCGCACGGCCTCCTTCACCGCCGCGCTGAAGCCGTTGAGCTGCTCCGTGAGCGGGTGGAGGGACAGCGTGTTCCCCAGCTCCGCGCGGAACGCGTCCTGCCGGTCGAGGTTGGGCGGCAGCACCAGCACCACCTGCTCGCCCGCGGGGGCGCCCTCCACCGTCACGTACACCCACGGCCAGGTGCGCGGGGAGTAGAGGACGCGCTCGGTGACGACCCACGCGGTGGGGAACTCCACCTTGGTGATCCGCACGCGCGAGCCGGCGGGGAGGGTGGCCTGGATGGGGCCGGGGTTGATGGGCTTGCCCTGGGTGTCGTCCACCAGCCGCACGTCCTCCGGCGGGTAGGGCGTGAGCAGCCGCTTGGACGCGTCCCCGAAGAAGGGCGTCAGGTAGGCGGAGACGCGCAGGTACTGCTCCGCGTCCGGGCCGCTGAGGCCGCGGTCCAACGCGGCGCGGTCCTCGGGGGACATGCGGGTGGCGGACGCGCAGCCGGCGGTGAATGCGGCCACGAGCGGCACCAGGAACAGCGACGACAGCGAGCGGAAGGAACGCGGCATGGCACCTGGAGGCACGCGGGGTGGGACGCGCGCGCTTTCAGGTGTCTGCTTAACCTAGCGGCTGGCCTGCGTCAGCGCTGGCGTGTCCGTCGCCGCGAGCTTGCCGTTGCGGCAGCCGCGCTGCGGAGGACACACGGGGCCGCGGCCATGCGGGTCCGCGACCAGGAGGAACCGCCCCTGCCCCCGCGCATCCGTCAGCTCCGGATGGCCGCACAGTGCGCAATGGCGGGGGGGACGCTTCGAGGGAGGGAAGGGCACGCGTGAAGTCTGCGGCCTCCCCGCGCCCCCAGCGAATTTTCAGCCGGGGGCGGTGGAGCGCGGGCGCTACGACTTGTCGCCGGACGCGGACGGAGTGCTCGGCGCGGCCGCGGGAGCGCTGGGCGCCGCCGTGCTCGTGCCGCTGCTCGCCGGCGAGGATGAAGAAGACGCGGACGCCGACGACGACGACGATGAGGACGACGAACCGCCGCCGTCCTTCTTCGTGGAGCCGTACAGGTCCGAGTACCAGCCGCCACCCTTGAGGTGGAAGCTGGAGCGGCTGACCTGTTTGCTCAGCGTGCCCTGGGCGCCGCACGCGGTGCAGGCGGGGGGCGTCGGGTCGGACATCTTCTGCAGGACGTCGATGGTCTTTCCACAGGCCGAGCAGCCGTACTCGTAGATGGGCATGGGGTGGGTACCTCGTCTCGATGAGTCAGTTCGAAGGGGATTGGGCCTGGGCGGACAGCTGCTTGCGCAGGCCTTCCGTCAGATTCAGGCGTTCGAAGGCGCGGGTGACCAGCTCCGCGGGCGCGCCGTGCTTGCGACCCACGACGTTGGCCAGCGAGTGGAGATCCGTGGCGTCCGGCAGGGCGTCCTTCGCCAGCCGCTCCAGCTCCTTGCGGAGCGCGTCGGCGAAGCGCTTCTGGATGCCCAGGTCCACCAGGTACTTGTCCCGGCCGAGCAGATCCAGCCGGTGGGTGAGGTGGCCCGTGGCCAGCACCTCGTTGCGGAAGCGCTCGCGCAGGGCCTCCACCACCTCCTCCAGCCTGAGCGCGTGGTTGAGCCGCTGCAGCTCGCTGGGGGACAGGCCGAGCGCCCAGGCGACCCGGCCGGTGGCGCCGCGCTGGGACGCGTAGGCGGTCTCGATGTTGTGGCGCTCGCGGGCCTCCAGCGTCTCCATGATGCCGTGCTGGCGCAGCACGTTCTCCATGTCGACCTGGGTCATCTCTCCGCGCGGGCCGTTGTAGCGGTGCTCCAGCGTGCGCAGAAGTGAGTAGCGGTGCTCCGTGGCCTCGATGGCGGCCTCCAGCGTCTCCTTGCCCTCGGCGCGCGTCAGTTCAAGGAACGACAGTCGCTGGGCCTCCACGCGGGTGAAGCGGCCGCGGGGGCGGGGCAGCTCGCGCTTGAGGAAGCGCGGGGCCTCCTCTTCTTCCTGGGGCGCCTGGGGAGCCGGGGCGGGCGCGGCGGTGTCGGCGTCCTCCGCGTCGGTGGTGCGCTTCTTGGGGGCGATGCGCTCCTGGACGGCGGCGGCCTCCGCCTTGGCGCTCTTGCGGCGGCCCGTCTTCGCGTCCGTCTCCTCGGAGGCTGGGGTGGGGAGCGCGAACACAGGCGTCGTGGAGGCGGGCGCGGGGGGCGGCGTCTTCTCCTCGCGCACCTGGGCCAGCTCCTGCGCCACGTCGTAGTAGCCGCACTCCTGGCGCTGGGCCGCGAGCGCCGGCGTCACGCCGCGCAGGATGTCCACCACCGCGAAGGGCCCCAGGGGGGACGTCTCCGGTTCACCGTCCGTGAGGGCGCGGACCCGGAAGTCCTCATCCTCCGTGAGGAGCGCGAGCGCCTCGCGGACCTGCTGTGCGGGGGCCGGAGCCTTCGCGCGTCGGCAGAAGTCCGACACCGCCACCGCCACCGGGGTGGGTACGTCATCGGGCTGCCGTCTTCTCTGCCAGGGACTGATCATGGAAAGGTTCGGAAAATTGCTCGTTTACGAGGGCGGATGCCTCTATCTTCGCGGCCAGACAGGTGTCAATGAGCCAGTCCGGCCTCAATGTAAACAGCTCACGCGCTACGCAAGCCGAAGACACCGGACTCCATGGTAGTCAGCAGGGGAGCGGGCGCTCGCCCAGGCCGGCCGTCGAAATTGTCTTGCGGGAGCAGGCATCCCCACCCCAACACATGGGGTGCTTCAGAGATTGCAGATGACGACCCATCACCACAGCCACTCCCACTCCCACGGCCCCTCGGACAAGGACAAGGACGAGGTCCTGGCTCGCTACATGGCCCAGCACGGCCTGAAGAGCACGCGCCAGCGCAGCCTCATCATCGACACCTTCTTCGAGGTGGGCGGCCACCTGTCCGTGGAGGAGTTGTGGAACAAGGTGCGCGAGCAGGACACCAAGGTGTCCGTGGCCACCGTCTACCGGACGATGAAGCTGCTCAACGAGTGCGGCCTGGCCCACGCGCGCAACTTCGGTGACGGGCAGACGCGCTACGAGGCGGCGGCGGGGCGCGAGCACCACGACCACCTCATCTGCACGAGCTGCGGCACCATCGTGGAGTTCGAGAACGACCGCATCGAGACGCTCCAGGACGCGGTGGCGCGCAAGCACGGCTTCACGGTGACGTCGCACAAGATGGAGCTGTACGGCTTGTGTCGCGAGTGCCAGCTCCGGGGTGGCCCTCCGGGGACAGAGGCCTGAGCGCGTGAGCCCGGTGCGACGACGCGCGCTCCTGTGCGCGGTGGCGCTGGGCGCACTTTCCCTCACGGGCTGTCGCCACGGCGGGCCGGTGGACGCCGGGCCCGCGTTCTACCGGGCGCTGTGGCTGCCGTCGGTGGGGCCCACGCGCTACGACCCGCGCCAGCTCCCCGGCAAGGTGGTGCTGGTGTCCTTCATGGCCACCTGGTGCTTCCCGTGCCTGGCGGACCAGCCCACGCTCAAGCATCTCCAGGAGACCTACGGTCCCCAGGGCTTCCAGGTCGTCGCGGTGGGGATGGACATCGACGAGGGCCGGGTGCTGGCCCCGTTCGCGAACCACTACGCCTTTCCGTACCCGGTGCTGCTGTCCGACGAGCGGATGCGCGCCGGTGAGAGCGCCTTCGGCCGCATCCGGGCGCTGCCCAGCACGGTGCTGCTGGACAGGCACGGCCGCGCGGTGGCCGCGTGGCAGGGGATCGAGGGCCAGTCGGACGTGGCGAAGGCCATTGAAAAGCTGCTGAAGGCGGACTGATTTCTGGCCCCGCCCGGGGTGCTACAGGGCTGGAGCGGAATTCTTGCGGGCAGGGGGGCCGCTGGTACCTTCGCCGGCGCTCATGACGTCCCGGCGAAAGCTCCTGATGGTGGCGGCGGTGGTGGCGGTGGCCTTGAGCCTCGCTTCGGTGGCGGACGCCAAGGGCTTCCGGCGCTACCTGCGCCTGCGGCAGGACGTGGAGGTGCTCGATGAGCGCAACCGCTCGCTGGCCGCGCAGAACGACGCGCTCCGCAAGGAGATCGCGGCGCTGCGCAAGGATCCGGCGACGCTGGAGCAGTCGGTACGTGAGGAGCTCGGCTACGTGAAGCCGGGCGAAATCGTCTTCCACCTGGAGTCGCCATGACCTCGCTGTCCGTGGTGCCCTCTCCCGCGAAGCTCGTGCGCGCCTTCTTCCGAGCCATCCCCGCGGCGGTGGCGCTGGCCACGTTCGTCCACCTGGCGCGTGGCGGCTTCCGGGGCCTGCACACGCTGGGGTGGACGGAAGCGGCGCTGGTGATGGGGCTGCTCATCGGCATCGGCATGGCGGCGTGGCGCCGGGCCATGCGCTCCTCGGTGGGCGCGGTCATCGACCTGCGCGACGACCTGGAGCTGGGCGGCGGGCTCATCTCCGCGGCCTTCATCGTGGTGGCCATTGGCGGTGGGGAGCTGTTCCCCATCGTCTACCTGTTGATGGCGTTCCTGGTGGCGTTCCTGCCTCGCAACGCGGGCATGACGCTGCTGGGTGTGGCGCTGGTGTACGACGGCCTGGTGACGCTGGGTGGGCAGGTGGTGAACGTCACCGGGTTCCTGACGCACACGCTGTTCCTGGCGCTGTTCGCGGGGCTGTACCACCTGGTGCTGTCCGCGCGGATGTTGGTGGCGAAGCGGGCGGAGTCGGACGCGGTGCAGAAGCGCATCCGCGAGGTGGAGGAGCGCGCGCGCACCTTCCGGTTGGTGTCCTCCGGGACGCAGGACAGCTTCAGCGGGATGAACTCCGACGAGAAGTGGCTGGTCGCGTCGGTGAAGGAGATTGAGGGCGCGGTGCACGCGGCGCTGGAGATCGCGGAGACGGGCCTGCGCACGGACACCTGCGCGGCGTTCCTGCTCACGTCGGACGACCGGAGCCTGAAGCTGTACGACTGCCGCTCGGGTTCGGAGCGGGTGCAGCGCGAGAAGTTCAACGCGGGCGAGGGCATCATCGGCGGGGTGCTGAAGCGCCGCGCGCCGGTGCGGATGAACTCGCCGCAGGGGCTGAAGGGCGTCACGTACTACGAGAGCAGCGGCCCCACGGTGCAGGCGCTGCTGGCGGTGCCCATCCTGGAGGGCAGCGGGCTGGTGCGCGGTGTGCTGGTGGCGGACAAGCTCAAGAACGAGCCGTTCACGGACCAGGACGAGAAGATGCTGACCACCATCGCGGGAGAGGTGCTGCGCTCCATCGAGGTGGAGCGGGTGATGAGCTACATCCGCAAGACGCGCGACGAGAAGGACCGGTTCTTCCGGGCCATCGAGGAGCTGAACCGCGCGGGCAGCCCGGATCAGGTGTTCGTGGCGGTGCTGGAGGCGACGCGGCAGCTGGCGGGGCTGGACTTCTGCGCGGTGACGCTGGTGTCGGAGCAGGATGGCAAGCGCGTGCACCGCGTGGCGCGGATGACGGGCGTCACGGCGCAGGGCAAGGCGCTGGAGGGCCAGACGTTCCAGGACAACAACGGCCTGGTGGCGAACGTGGTGCGCTACGGGGCGCCGCTGCCGGGGCGGGACATCAAGGCGATGGACCGTCAGGTCATCTTCGATGAGGAGACGCAGGTGCGCGGCCTGGGCGCGCTGAAGATCTTCCCGCTGGTGGCGGGGGACCGCATCCTGGGCACGCTGGTGGCGGGGTCGCGCAAGAAGGCGGCGTTCGAGCAGGACGTGCTGCGGATGATCGAAGTCATCGCCATCCAGGCGGCGCAGGCGGTGTTGCGCGCGCAGCTCTACGAGCAGATGGAGAAGATGGCGACGACGGACGGCCTCACGGGCCTGCTGAATCACCGCACGTTCCAGTCGCGCGCGGACGACATCCTGGCGCAGGCGCGGCGGTACAACCGCAAGTGCTCCATCATGTTGACGGACGTGGACCACTTCAAGAGCGTGAACGACACCTACGGCCACCCGACGGGCGACCAGGTGCTCAAGGGCGTGGCGCGCATCATCAAGACGCTGGCGCGGGACACGGACGTCGTCGCCCGCTACGGCGGCGAGGAGTTCGTGATGGTGATGCCGGAGACGGACGTGCAGGGCGCGAAGATCATCGCGGAGCGCATCCGCGAGGCGGTGATGGCGGAGGTGTTCCAGACGGAGATGGGCCCGCTGCGCATCACGATGTCGCTGGGCATCGCGACGTTCCCGGACAACGCCATGGAGAAGCAGCAGATGATCGACCTGGCGGACCAGTGCCTGTACCACTCGAAGCGCAACGGCCGGAACCAGTCCGTGACGGTGGCGCAGATGCAGGGTGGCCGGAAGCTGGCGGCGGTCGCGGAGTAGGGCGGTTCAGTCCAGGTCCGCGAGCTGGCCTTGCGCGAGCTCGCGGTAGTAGGGCACGACCTCCACGGCGAGCAGCTCGCGCATCTGCTGGCGCGCGCCGTCCAGGTCGCCCTGGTCGCGCAAGCGATACATGCGGTGGAGCGCGTCGCCCAGGCGCCGTGAGCCCTCCGTGACGCGCTGTCGCATCTGGTGGAGGAGGGTGAGCGCGGCCTCCGGGGTGCGCAGGCCCGCTTCCACCTCTGCGGCACTCATGGCCACGGAAGGACCCGCGCGTCGCAGGAGCGTGCGAAGGGCGTCGTCCAGGACGATGGAGCCCTCTTGCTGGGCGCGCGTGTCGAGCACCCGGAGTTGATGCCAGTCGCCTTCGAGGTCTTCGACCATGGCTCATTTCCTGGAGGTGGGGGCGCACGCCTTGAATGGCCATTCCTGCTGCCCCTCGCAGTATCGCAGGCAGTCATAGTACTACCCGGTCACTTGAATCCAGGTGGCGGGCGTGATCTACGGTCGGGATGACACCCGCGCAGCTCAAGAAGCTGGACGAGGCGCTGGGCGCCTACCTTGAGGAGATGGTCGCCGGCATGGGGCGA
>NZ_RAVX01000044.1:0-14953 GCF_003611605.1 Corallococcus sp. AB011P | reverse complement strand
GGCCCTTCGCGAGGTCGAAGGGCTGCGCGGCGGCTTCACGCGCCAGGCGCCAGGCTTCTTCCGGCGGCGAGCCCGTGAGCTCCTTGCGCTCCAGGGTGAGCACCGGCTCCGGAGACACCACCTGCACGGGGCCGGAGACGTCCTCACGGAAGGAGGTGCGGAGCACTTCGTGACGGCGCACCACTTCGCGCAGCGCGCGCTCCAGCACGGCCACGTCGAGCGCACCCTCCAGGCGCACCGCCATGGGGACGTTGAAGAGGGAGGTGCCGGGTTGCAGCTGCTCAATGAACCAGAGGCGCTGCTGGGCGAAGGACAGGGGCAGGGGACGCGAGCGATCCTGCACCGGGATGAGGCCGTGGGCGGAGTTGCCCGCGGTGGCCTTCTGCGCGGCCATCTTCTTGAGCAACTCGGCGCGCTTTTCCGGTGAGAGGTTGGCGATCCTCTTCGACAGCTCGTGGCTCATCTCGTGTACTCCGCACTGGGGGATGCCATTGCGCACGAGCACCACCCGGGACGGTGGCCCTCGTGAGATCTCAGACTGCTGCTGTTGCTGGATTGCCGTCCTGAACCGCTCTCACGGGGGAAGCGCGGCGGTGGGCAAATTCGCGATGGTTACATTATTCCGTATCGACATGACGTGTCATGAGACCGACACGGCACTCTTGGGGCACAACCCGGGGATGAATAAATCCCTGTGTTTACAGCCCTCACCATAGGAGGGGGCTCTGCCGTCGGCGTGCCCCTCGACCACAAAAGCCGGATCTCAGGTTCGGAGACTCCGCGAATGAGGGCCATCAACGAGCCTGGCGAAGCGAACCATACGGCTCGATTGGTTTCCTGGCGCTGAAGCCCCGCGCCTGAACAGGCTGGCGCGGGGCGGACGGAATTCAACTTCCCGTGGGCTCGCGCGACTCGCTGCCCGACGCACGGGCGAGGATCAGACGCAGCCGCTCCACGATGGGCTCGAGGTGCGGGTCCTGCAGCAGCTCATGGTGGCTGCCGGGGACGCCGTGCACCTCCAGGCCGCCACGGACGAGGGGCTCCCAGCCTCGGTGACGTGGGAGCTCGGCCGCGGCCTCGCTGGCGCTCAGCAGCAGGGCGGTGCCGTCGTACGGTCGGGGCACGTACTTCTCCTGCGCGAAGAGGTTGGCCTGGAAGACGCGGAAGAGGGCGCGCAGCTGGGCGGCCCCGGAGTCCGCGTCGAGGATGCGCGCCCGGACTCCATCCTGGAGCAGGTGGTCCAGCATCGCGTCGTCGTCGCCGTGTGCCAGCGCTTCGGCCGAGACGGAGAGCTCCTGGCCGAAGGCGGTGGCCGTGGTCTGGGCGAAGGCGACTCGCACTCGGGCTTCGGAAGAGAAGTGAGGCTCTGTGTCGGAAGGCGGCGTGATGCCGGGCACGTGGGCGTCGATGAGGGCGAGCAGCTCCACGGCTTCGCCAGCCTCGCGCAGACGACGGGCCATCTCGTAGGCGATGACTCCGCCGAGAGACCAACCTCCCAGTTGGTAGGGGCCGTGCGGCTGCACCGTGCGGAGGGCTTCGATGTAGAGGGTGGCCATCTCCTCGATGGACTCGACGACGGGGCGTCCGTCGAGGCCGCGTGACTGGAGGCCGTAGACAGGCAGTGACGGCCCGAGCCTGCGCGCCAGCTCCGAGTAGGCCAGGACGTTGCCGCCGCCGGGGTGGACGAGGAAGAGGGGCCGCTGGCCGGGTTCTCCGCGCTCCAGCGGGACGAGGGGCGTCCAGGTCTGCGAGTCGTCGCGGAGTACCTGGGCGAGCTGCTCGACGGTGGGCTGCTGGAAGAGGACGGAGAGAGGGAGGCTGAGGCCCAGACGCTCACGGATGGACGCGAGCATGCGCACGGCGAGCAGGGAGTGGCCGCCCAGCTCGAAGAAGCTGGAGCGGACGCCGACGGAGCGGACACCGAGGACGTCCTCCCAGATGCGGGCGAGCTGCATTTCGAGCGCATCGCGGGGAGCGACGAAGTCCCGGGCTTCAACAGTGTGGGCATCGGGTTCGGGCAGGGCCTTGCGGTCCACCTTGCCGTTGGAGTTGAGGGGCAGGGCGTCCAGCACCACGACGGTAGACGGCACCATGTACTCGGGCAGCTGCTGCCGGAGGAGGGCCTTGAGTTCCTCGGAGTCGAGCGAGTGGCCTTCGCGAGCGGTGACATAGGCGACGAGGCGCTTGTCGGCGGCCTCACCCTTCGCGACGACGATGGCGTCCTTGAGGCCTGGCGCGCGACGGAGGGCCGCTTCGATTTCGCCCAGCTCGATGCGGAAGCCACGCACCTTCACCTGGAAGTCGATGCGGCCGAGGTACTCCAGGCGCCCGTCCAGGCGGTATCGGACACGGTCACCCGTGCGGTACATGCGGCCACCTGGAGGACCGTAGGGCTCGGGGACGAAGCGCTCCGCGGTGAGCTCCGGGCGCAGCAGGTAGCCACGCGCCTGGCCTTCGCCCGCGAGGTACAGCTCGCCCGCGACACCGACGGGTACCGGCTGGAGGGAAGCGTCCAGCACGTAGGCGCGCGTCGCGGGGAGTGGGCGGCCGATGAGAGGCACTTCGTCACGGCCGACGAGAGACGCGGTGGAGTAGGTGGTGTCTTCGGACGGGCCGTAGAGGTTGAAGAGCTTCTGCACCGTCGGGACGGCGTAGACCTGCTTGGCGAGCGTCTCCGGCAGGGCCTCACCGGCGAGGTTGATGACACGCACGGAAGAAGGCACCGCACCACCCAGGCGCAACAGCTGCGCCATGGCGGAGGGCACCGTGTTGACGAGAGTGACGTGAGAGGCCGTCGGCAACTCCGCCAGGTGCAGGGCGTTGCGTGCCACCACCACCGCACCACCGCTGCTCAACGGGGCGAAGAGTTCGAAGACGGAGAGGTCGAAGTTGAGGCTCGTCGCGGCGAGGGTGCCCTTCAACTCCTCTGGGGAGAACGTCGCGAGGGCCCAATGGAGGAACGTCACGGCATTGCCGTGGGAGATGGCAACGCCCTTGGGACGGCCGGTGCTTCCAGAGGTGTAGATGAGGTAGGCGAGGTGGCCTGGGTGGATGTCCACCGCGGGCGCCGTCGTCGGCTGCTTCTCCAGCTCCACGTCCGAGTCGAGGCACACCGGCGTGGCGGTGGTCTCTGGCAGGGCGGAGAGCAGATGGGAGTGCGCGACGAGGGCGGGGCCCTGGGCGTCCTCCAGCAGCCAGCCCAGGCGCTCACGCGGGTAGCTGGGGTCCAGCGGCACGTAGGCACCACCGGCCTTGAGGATGCCGAGCGCGCCGATGACGAGGTCTTCAGTGCGCTCGACGCACAGGCCGACACGGACTTCAGGCCCGACGCCCAAGCCTCGCAGACGGTGCGCGAGCTGATTGGCCTTCGCGTCCAGCTCCCGGTACGTCAGCTGCCGCTCGGGCGTGATGACGGCCAGCGCGTCCGGCGTACGGCGCACCTGCGCCTCCACCATCGCGGGGATGCTGGACTCCTGCGGCACCTGCGCGGCAGGGGGATTCCACTCGACGAGGAGCTGTCGGCGCTCCCTTGCGGTGAGCAGCGGCAGGTCCCCGAGCCGTGACTCGGGCTTCGTCGCGATGGCCTCCAGCAATGTGCCGAAGTGGCCGGCCATGCGCTGGACGGTCGCCGCGTCGAACAGGTCCGTTGCGTACTCCAGCGAACCGACCAACTCCCCCTGGACCTCTTGCAGGGCGAGGGAGAGATCGAACTTCGCGAAGTGGGCCTCCAGCGGCAGGGCCTGGAAGGACAAGCCCGGCAGACGCAGTGCCTCATTCGGCGTGTTCTGCAGGGCGAACATTGCCTGGAAGAGCGGGCTGCGGCTCAGGTCGCGTGTGGGCTGCACGGCTTCCACGAGCTTCTCGAAGGGCAGGTGCTGGTGCTCGAAGGCCGCGAACGTCGTGCCTCGCACCTGGGACAGCAGCTCCCGGAACGTCGCGCGCGGATTCAGCTGGGCACGCAGGACGAGCGTGTTGACGAAGAAGCCGATGAGGCCTTCGGTCTCCGCTTGGGTGCGGCCCGCGATGGGCGAACCCACGCTGATGTCGTCCTGCGCGGAGTAGCGCGACAGCAGCACCTGGAACGCAGCGAGCAGCACCATGAAGGGCGTGGCCCCCTCGCGTCCCGCGAGTGACTTGAGCGCGCGAGCGACGTCCTCAGGGATTCGCACCTCCACCGTGGCACCCCGGTGGGACTGCACGGGCGGCCTCGGACGGTCCGTGGGCAGCTCCAGCGCGGCGGGGGCTCCGGAGAGCTGCTGCTTCCAGTAGCGGAGCTGCGCGTCCAACGCCTCGCCCTGGAGCCAGTTCCGCTGCCAGGCCGCGAAGTCCGCGTACTGCACGGGCAGCGGCGTGAGGCTGGGCTCCTTGCCGTCATGGAACGTGGCGTACAGGGAGATGAGCTCGCGGACGAGCACGCCCATGGACCAGCCGTCGGAGACGATGTGATGCATCGTCACCAGCAGCAGGTGCGAGTCCTCGCTCAGCCGTACCAGCGCACTGCGCAGCAGGGGCCCCGTGGTGAGGCGGAAGGGACGCCGGGCCTCCGCGTCGGCCAGCTTCCGAGCCTCCTTCTTCCTCTCATTTTCGGGCAGCGAAGAGAGGTCCATGAGCGGCAGCGTCCACTCCGCCGGAGCCTGGATCTGCTGCGTGGGCTGCCCGTGATGTTCGTGGAAGGTGGTGCGCAGGGCTTCGTGACGGGCGACGAGTGCTTCGAAGGCCCGGCGCAAAGCCTCCGCGTCCAACTGTCCCGAGAGCTGAAGCGCAGCCGGGAGGTTATAGGACGCATCCTCCGGCTGGAGCTGATCCAGCAACCACAGTCGCTGCTGCGCGAAGGACAGCGGCAGCGGGCCGTCGTGCGTGGTTCGGGTGAGCTTCGGAGCAAGGGTGCTCACGCTCCCGTGCAGCCGCGCCGCCAGCGCTTCCACCGTGGGGGACTCGAAGAGGGCCCGCAGGGGGAGTTCCATGCCCAGGTCCGCGCGCACGCGGGACACCACCTGCGTGGCCAGCAGCGAGTGTCCACCCAGCTCGAAGAAGGAGTCCTTCACGCCCACCCGGGGCAGTCGGAGGACTTCGGCCCAGATGGAGGCCAGCTTCGCTTCGACTTCCGTGCGCGGCGCTTCGTAGGTGTGGCCGGACTGGGGCGCCTCCGGCTCTGGCAGGGCCTTGCGGTCCACCTTGCCGTTGGAGTTGAGGGGCAGGGCGTCCAGCACCACGAAGGTGGCAGGCACCATGTACTCGGGGAGGCCCTGGCGCAGGTGCGCCTTGAGGGGCTCCACTTCCAGGGAGGCATTCGCCTTGGGAGTGACGTAGGCGACGAGGCGCTTGTCGGCGGCCTCACCCTTCGCGACGACGATGGCGTCCTTGAGGCCTGGGGCACGGCGGAGGGCCGCTTCGATTTCACCCAGCTCGATGCGGAAGCCACGCACCTTCACCTGGAAGTCGATGCGGCCGAGGTACTCCAGGCGCCCATCCAGGCGGTAACGGACACGGTCACCCGTGCGGTACATGCGGCCACCTGGAGGCCCGTAGGGCTCGGGGACGAAGCGCTCCGCGGTGAGCTCCGGGCGCAGCAGGTAGCCACGCGCCTGGCCTTCGCCCGCGAGGTACAGCTCGCCTGCGACACCGACGGGCACCGGCTGGAGTGAAGCGTCCAGCACGTAGGCGCGCGTCGCGGGGAGTGGGCGGCCAATAAGCGGCACTTCGTCACGGCCGACGAGTGAAGCGGTGGAGTAGGTGGTGTCTTCAGACGGGCCGTAGAGGTTGTAGAGCTTCTGCACCGTCGGGACGGCGTAGACCTGCTTCGCGAGCGTCTCCGGCAGGGCCTCACCGGCGAGGTTGATGACACGCACGGAAGAAGGCACCGCACCCAGGCGCAACAGCTGCGCCATGGCGGAGGGCACCGTGTTGACGAGAGTGACGTGAGAGGCCGTCGGCAGCTCCGCCAGGTGCAGGGCGTTGCGTGCCACGACCACCGAACCACCACTGCTCAACGGAGCGAAGAGCTCGAAGACGGAGAGGTCGAAGTTGAGGCTCGTCGCGGCGAGCGTGCCCTTCAGCTCCTCCGGCGAGAAGGTTTCCAAGGCCCAGTGGAGAAACGTCACGGCATTGCCGTGGGAGATGGCGACACCCTTGGGACGGCCGGTGCTTCCAGAGGTGTAGATGAGGTAGGCGAGGTGGCCTGGGTGGATGTCCACCGTGGGCGCCGTCGTCGGCTGCTTCGCCAGCTCCACGTCCGAGTCGAGGCACACCGGCGTGGCGGCGGTCTCCGGCAGGGCGGAAAGCAGGTGCGAATGCGCGACGAGGGCAGGGCCCTGTGCGTCCTCCAGCAGCCAGCCCAGACGCTCACGCGGGTAGCTGGGGTCCAGCGGCACGTAGGCACCACCGGCCTTGAGGATGCCGAGGGCACCGATGACGAGGTCTTCAGTGCGCTCGACGCACAGACCGACACGGACTTCAGGCCCGACGCCCAGTCCACGCAGACGGTGCGCGAGCTGATTGGCCCTCGCGTCCAGCTCCCGGTACGTCAGCTTCCGCTCGGGCGTGATGACGGCCAGTGCATCCGGCGTACGGCGCACCTGCGCCTCGACCATCACGGGGATGCTGGACTCCTGCGGCACCTGCGCGGCAGGGGGATTCCATTCGACGAGGAGTTGCTGGCGCTCTGCATCCGTGAGCAGCGGCAGCTCACCCAGTCGGGTGTCCGGCTTCCTCGCGAGGGCCTCCAGCAACACGCTGAAGTGTCCAGCCATGCGCTGGACGGTCACCGCGTCGAACAGGTCCGTCGCGTACTCCAGCGTGCCCATCATGCCCGTGGGGGCCTCCCTCAACCCGAGGGAGAGGTCGAACTTCGCGAAGCGCGTTTCCAGCGGCAGCGTCCGCATGGACAGGCCCGGCAGGCGCAGCTCTTCACCCGGCATGTTCTGCAGGACGAACATCGCCTGGAACAACGGATTGCGGCTCAGGTCGCGCGTGGGCTGCACGGCCTCCACGAGCTTCTCGAAGGGCAGGTGCTGGTGCTCGTACGCCGCGAGCGTCGTGCCGCGTACCTGGGTGAGCAACTCACGGAACGTCGCGCGCGGATCCACCTGGGCGCGCAGGACCAGGGTGTTGACGAAGAAGCCGATGAGGCCTTCGGTCTCCGCTTGGGTCCGGCCCGCGATGGGCGAACCCACGCTCACGTCCTCCTGCGCGGAGTAGCGCGATAGCAGCACCTGGAACGCCGCGAGGAACACCATGAAGGACGTGGCGCCTTCCCGCTGGGCCAGGGCCTTGAGGGACTCCACGAGGTGGGTGGGAATCCTCACGTCCACCGTGGCGCCCCGGTGCGACTGCACGGGCGGGCGGGGCCGGTCCGTGGGCAGCTCCAGCGCCGCCGGAGCACCGGCCAACCGCTGCTTCCAGTAGTCCAGCTGCGCCTCCAGGACATCTCCCTGGAGCCAGTTCCGCTGCCACGTCGCGAAGTCCGCGTACTGCACCGGCAGCGGCGCGAGGGCCGGCGTGCTGCCCGTGGAGAAGGCCTCGTAGAAGGCCGCCATCTCTCGAACGAGGACACCCATGGACCAGCCGTCGGAGACGACGTGGTGCATGGTCACCAGCAGCAGGTGCTCCTCTGCTTCCAGGCGCACTAGCAGCCCGCGCAGCAGCGGTCCCGTGGCGAGCTGGAACGGACGGCGGGCCTCCCCGGCCACGATGCGCTGGGCTTCTTCCTCGCGCTGCTCCTGGGGCAGCGCGCTCAGGTCGGCGACGGGCAGCTCCCACGCCGCCGCGGCCTGGACTCGCTGCGACGGTGCCTCGTGGGACGCGGCGAGCGTGGTGCGCAGGGACTCGTGGCGGGCGATCAGCGCCTCGAAGGCGCCTCGCAACGCAGCTGCGTCCACCCGGCCCGTCAGTCGCAGGGCGGTGGGGATGTTGTACGACGCATCTCCGGGCTGGAGCTGATCCAACAGCCAGAGGCGCTGCTGGGCGAAGGAGAGCGGAATGTCCCCTTCGCGGGCCGCGGGCCGCAGCGGCGGAGCACGAAGCGCGGAGGACGGGGCCTTCTCGATCATCGGCGCGAGGGCTTCGACGGTGGGCGCCGCGAACAGGGCCCGCAGCGGCAACTCGGCGCCGAACGCGGCGCGCACGCGTGAGACGAGCTGGGTGGCCAGCAGGGAGTGGCCTCCCAGGGCGAAGAAGTCGTCCTGGATGCCCACCCGCTCGACGCGAAGGACTTCGGCGAAGAGGGCCGCGAGCTGGGCCTCGGTGGCGGTGCGCGGCGCGACGAAGGAGGCCGCGCGCGGTGCGTCCCCCGGTTCGGGCAGGGCCTTGCGGTCCACCTTGCCGTTGGCGTTGAGGGGCAGCGCCTCCAGCACCAGGAGCGAGGCGGGCACCATGTACTCCGGCAGCCGCTGCCGCAGGTGGACCCGCAGCGCCTCCAGGTCCAACGCGTGGCCTTCGTGCGCGGTGAGGTAGCCGATGAGGCGCTTGTCCGCGTCCGCGCCCCGGGCCACGACGACGGCCTCGTTGACGCCCGGGAAGGCGCGCAGGGCGGCTTCGATTTCACCCAGCTCGATGCGGAAGCCGCGCACCTTCACCTGGAAGTCGACGCGACCCAGGAAGTCGAGCGTGCCGTCCGCAAGCCAGCGGGCCTTGTCGCCCGTGCGGTAGAGCCGCTCGCCCGGAGTGGAAGCGAAGGGGTGGGGGACGAAGCGCTCCGCGGTCAGGTCCGGGCGGTGGAGATAGCCCCACGCGAGGCCCGGGCCTCCCACGTACACCTCGCCCGCGACGCCCACGGGCACCGGGTGCAGGTTCGCATCGAACACATAGGCCGTGGCGTTCGGGATGGGACGGCCGATGGAGACCGGACCCGCCACGCGCGTGTCGCGGTGCAACGGCAGCGTGGTGGAGAAGGTGGTGTTCTCCGTCGGGCCATAGGCGTGGATCAGCGCCGCTCCCTCGGCGAGGCGGGGGAGATGGTCGCGCAGGCGCGACCAGGGCATCACGTCTCCGCCCGTGAGGACCTGGCGCACGTCCGCCAGGGCTTCGCCCTGGTGAAGGACCATCTGCTCGAACAGCGCGGTCGTGATGAACAGCGCCGTCACGCGGTGGCGACGCAGTTGTTCGGCCAGTTCCTCCAGGGAGAGCGCGTGGGGCGGCGGGAGGACGAGCTTCGCGCCATGGAGCAGCGCGCCCCAGATTTCGAGCGTGGACGCGTCGAACGCAACGGGCGCGTACTGGAGCCAGACCTCCTCGGGTCCGAAGTGCATGAAGGTGCTGCCGAGCACCAGCCGGGTGATGCCTCGGTGGGGCACGCTGACGCCCTTGGGGCGGCCCGTGGAGCCCGAGGTGAACATGACGTAGGCCAGGGCTTCACCGTCCACGGAGACGTCGGGCGCGTGCGTGGGCAGCGCGGTCAGGGCGTCCTGCTGCGTGTCCAGCCAGACGCGGGTGCCGGAGGCCGGCAGCTTGGAGGCGAAGGGCTGATGCGTGAGCACCACGCCGACGTCCGCGTCCTCCAACAGCATCGCGATGCGCTCCACGGGCGCATTGCGGTCCACGGGGACGAAGGCCGCGCCCGCCTTCAGGATGGCGAGCAGCGCCGTCACCAGTTCGAAGGAGCGCTCGAGGGCTAGGCCGACGCGCGCGCCGGGAACGATGCCCAGGGCGCGCAGGTGATGGGCGAGCTGGTTGGCGCGGGCTTCGAGCTGCGCGTACGTCAGCGTCGCATCCCCCAGCACCAGGGCCACCGCGTCGGGCGTGCGGCGGGCCTGCTGGGAGAAGTGGACGTGGACCGGGACGTCCATGGGGCTGGCGACGGCGGTGTCGTTCCAGTCCACGAGGATGCGCTGGCGCTCCTCACGGGAGAGCAGCGGCAGCTCGGACAGGGCCTGTTCGGGCTTCGCGGCCACGGCCTCCAGCAGCGTGCGCAGCTGGTGGATCATCCGCTCCACGGTGCTCCGCTCGAAGAGCGCGGTGCTGTACTCCAGCCAGCCCATGAAGCCCTGCGCCGAGTCCTGAAGCGTCAGGGTGAGGTCGAACTTCGCGGAGCGCGCGCTGGACGTCACCTGCTGGAAGGCGAGGCCGGGGACTCGCAGGTCCTCGGTGGGCGCGTTCTGCAGGGCGAACATCACCTGGAAGAGCGGGCTGCGGCTCGTGTCCCGCACGGGGTGGAGGACCTCCACCAGCTTCTCGAAGGGCAGGTGCTGATGTTCGTAGGCCGCGAGCGTCGTGCCTCGCACCTGCGCGAGCAGCTCGCGGAAGGTCGCCTTGGGTTCGACGTGGGCGCGCAGGACGAGGGTGTTGACGAAGAAGCCGATGAGGCCTTCGGTCTCCGCCTGCGTGCGGCCGGCGATGGGCGTGCCCACGCTGACGTCGTCCTGGCCCGCGTAGCGCGACAAGAGGAGCTGGAAGCCCGCGAGCAGCACCATGAAGGGCGTGGCCCCTTCGCGCCGGCCCAGCGCCTTGAGGGCCTGGGAGACTTCGGGCGGAAGCTGGACGGAGAGGGCCGCGCCCGCGTGGGATTGAACGGACGGACGTGGATGATCCGTCAGCAGCTCCAGCGCGGCGGGCGCACCCGCGAGCTGCTGCTTCCAGTAGCCCAGCTGCGCTTCGAGCGTTGCGCCCTGGATCCACTGGCGCTGCCACGCCGCGAAGTCCGCGTACTGCAGCGGCAGGGGGCTGAGGGCCGGCGCGTTGCCCTGGGTGAAGGCCGCGTAGAACGTCACGAGCTCGCGCACGAGGACGCCCATGGACCAGCCGTCGGAGACGATGTGGTGCATCGTCACCAGCAGCAGGTGCTCTTCTTCCCCCAGCCGCACGAGGGCCGTGCGCAGGAGCGGTCCGCGCTCCAGGTGGAACGGCTGCCGGGCATCTTCCGCGACCCTGCGCTGGGCCTCGGACTCGCGCTGCGCTTCCGGCAGGCCGGACACGTCGATGAGGGGCAGGGTCCATGCACCGGGCGCGTGGATCCGCTGGGTGGCCTGGCCCCGATGTTCCTGGAAGGTGGTTCGCAGGGATTCGTGGCGGGCGACCAGCGCTTCGAAGGCGCGGCGCAGGGACTCCACGTCCACGCGGCCTGTCAGGCGCAGCGCCGTGGGGATGTTGTACGACGCGTCACCCGGGGTGAGCTGATCCAAGAACCAGAGGCGCTGCTGCGCGAACGAGAGCGGCAGGGCGCCTTCATTCGAGGAGGGACGCAGCGGTGGCAGGCGCTGCTCGGAGCGCTGGGCGCTGTCGAGCTTCGTCGCGAGCGCCTCCACGGTGGGCGCTTCGAAGAACACCCGCAGCGGCAGCTCCAGGCTGAAGGTCGCGCGCACTCGCGAGACGAGCTGGGTGGCCAGCAGGGAGTGGCCACCGAGGGCGAAGAAGTCGTCCCGGATGCCCACGCGTTCCACCCGCAGCACTTCCGCGAAGAGGGCGGAAAGCTGCTCCTCGATGTCGGTCCGTGGCGCGATGAAGCCGGACGAGCGCGCGAGGTTCCCCGGCTCGGGCAGGGCCTTGCGGTCGACCTTGCCGTTGGAGTTGAGGGGCAGGGAGTCGAGGACGAGGAGCGCGGAGGGGACCATGTACTCCGGCAGCTGCTGCCGGAGATGGGCCTTGAGTGCCTCGGAGTCGAGCGAGTGGCCGTCTCGAGCGGTGATGTAGGCGACGAGGCGCTTGTCGGCGGCCTCTCCCCTGGCGACGACGATGGCGTCCTTGATGCCTGGGGCACGGCGGAGGGCCGCTTCGATTTCGCCCAGCTCGATGCGGAAGCCACGCACCTTCACCTGGAAGTCGATGCGGCCCAGGTACTCCAGGCGCCCGTCCAGGCGGTAACGGACGCGGTCACCCGTGCGGTACATGCGGCCACCGGGAGGACCGTAAGGCTCCGGGACGAAGCGCTCCGCGGTGAGCTCCGGGCGCAGCAGGTAGCCACGCGCCTGGCCTTCGCCCGCGAGGTACAGCTCGCCTGCGACACCGACGGGCACCGGCTGGAGTGAAGCGTCCAGCACGTAGGCACGTGTCGCGGGCAGGGGCCTGCCGATGAGAGGCACTTCGTCACGGCCGACGAGGGAGGCCGTGGAGTAGGTGGTGTCCTCGGACGGGCCGTAGAGGTTGAAGAGCTTCTGCACCGTCGGGACGGCGTAGACCTGCTTCGCGAGCGTCTCCGGCAGGGCTTCACCGGCGAGGTTGATGACACGCACCGTGGGCGGCACCGCACCCAGGCGCAGCAGCTGCGCCATGGCGGAGGGCACGGTGTTGACGAGAGTGACGTGAGAGGCCGTCGGCAACTCCGCCAGGTGCAGGGCGTTGCGTGCCACCACCACCGCACCACCACTGCTCAACGGAGCGAAGAGTTCGAAGACGGAGAGGTCGAAGTTGAGGCTCGTCGCGGCGAGGGTGCCCTTCAACTCCTCTGTGGAGAACGTAGCGAGGGCCCAGTGGAGGAACGCCACCGCGTTGCCTTGGGAGATGGCGACGCCCTTGGGACGGCCGGTGCTGCCGGAGGTGTAGATGAGGTAGGCGAGGTGGCCTGGGTGGATGTCCACCGCCGGAGCCGTCGTCGGCTGCTTCTCCAGCTCCGCATCCGAGTCGAGGCACACCGGCGTGGCGGAGGTCTCCGGCAGGGCGGAGAGCAGATGCGAATGCGCCACAAGGGCGGGACCCTGTGCGTCCTCCAGCAGCCAGCCCAGACGCTCACGCGGATAGCTGGGGTCCAGCGGCACGTAGGCACCACCGGCCTTGAGGATGCCGAGGGCACCGATGACGAGGTCTTCAGTGCGCTCGACGCACAGGCCGACGCGGACTTCAGGCCCGACACCCAGGCCTCGCAGACGGTGCGCGAGTTGGTTCGCCTTCGCGTCCAGCTCCCGGTACGTCAGCTGCCGCTCGGGCGTGATGACGGCCAGCGCGTCCGGCGTGCGGCGCACCTGCGCCTCGACCATCGCGGGGATGCTGGACTCCTGCGGCACCCGCGCGGCAGGGGGATTCCATTCGACGAGGAGTTGCTGGCGCTCTGCATGGGTGAGCAGCGGCAGGTCGCCGAGCCGTGACTCGGGCTTCGTCGCGATGGCCTCCAGCAGCACGCTGAAGTGCCCGGCCATGCGCTGGATGGTCTCGGCGTCGAACAGGTCCGTTGCGTACTCCAGCGTGCCGATCAGTCCCTCCTGGACCTCCTGCAAGGAGAGCGTGAGATCGAACTTCGCGAAGTGGGCCTGCAGGGGCAACGGCCGGAGGGAGAGGCCCGGGAGCTGGAGCGCCTCGGTGGGTGTGTTCTGCAGGGCGAACATCACCTGGAAGAGCGGGCTGCGGCTCGTGTCCCGAACAGGCTGGAGGGCTTCCACCAGCTTCTCGAACGGCACGTGCTGGTGCTCGTAGGCCGTGAGGGTCGTGCCTCGCACCTGGGCCAGCAGTTCGCGGAAGGTCGCCTTCGGCTCCACGCGGGAGCGCAGCACCAGCGTGTTGACGAAGAAGCCGATGAGGCCTTCGGTCTCCGCCTGCGTGCGGCCGGCGATGGGCGTGCCCACGCTGACGTCGTCCTGTGCGGCGTAGCGAGACAGCAGCACCTGGAAGGCGGCCAGCAGCACCATGAAGGGCGTGGCGCCCTCGCGGCCCGCCAATGCCTTGAGCCGGTGGGCGAGCTCCGAAGGGATGCGCACGTCCACCTTGGCGCCCCGGTGTGTCTGCACGGGCGGGCGCGGACGGTCCGTGGGCAGCTCCAGCGCGGCCGGTGCATCCAAGAGCTGCTGCTTCCAGTAACCGAGATGCGTCTCCAACGTCTCGCCCTGGAGCCACTGGCGCTGCCAGGTCGCGAAGTCCGCGTACTGCATGGGCAGTGGCGCGAGCGAGGGGCTCCGGCCTGCATGGAAGGCCTCGTAGAAGGCCACCAGCTCACGGACGAGGACGCCCATGGACCAGCCGTCGGAAACGATGTGATGCATCGTCACCAGCAGCAGGTGCTCGTCCGCGCCCAGGCGCACGAGCGCGGTGCGCAGCAGAGGCCCTTCCTCCAACTGGAATGGCTGGCGGGCGTCCTCGGTGACGAGGCGTCGCGCTTCGGCTTCTCGCCGCGCTTCCGGCAGGGAGGACACGTCATGCAGCGGCAAGGTCCACGCGCCTGAAGGGTGGATGGACTGGAGGGCCTGTCCCTGGTGCTCGCGGAAGGTCGTGCGCAGGGCTTCGTGGCGGGCGACGAGTGCCTCGAAGGCACGGCGCAGGGACTCCACGTCCACGTGGCCCTTCAAGCTCAGCGCGCTGGAGATGTTGTACGACGCATCTCCCGGTGTGAGCTGATCCAGGAACCAGAGCCGCTGCTGCGCGAAGGAGAGGGGCGCGGTGGTGGCGCGCACCCTGGGAATGCTCGGAGGCGGCTGCACCGCGGAGGAGTGGGCGGCGTCGATGCGCAGGGCAAGGCCCGCCACGGTGGGGGCTTCGAATAGCGCACGCACGGGCAGCTCGCGCCGGAAGGTGGCGCGCACTCGGGACATGAGCTGGGTGGCCAGCAGCGAGTGGCCACCGAGAGAGAAGAAGTCGTCGTGGACGCCCACGCGCTCCACGCGCAGGACGTGGGCGAAGACGTCCGCGAGCTTCTCCTCGGTGGGATTGCGCGGGCCGACGAAGTCCGCGAGGGGCGAAGCATCCGGGACGGGGAGGGCCTTGCGGTCGACCTTCCCGTTGGACGTCAGTGGCAGTGCCTCCATGGGGACGAAGGCGGCGGGCACCATGTACTCAGGCAGCCGCTCCTTGAGGAACGTGCGCACCGCCGAGGTGTCCAACTGCTGGCCCTGGGCGGGCACGACATAGGCGACGAGCCGCTTGTCACCGGGGACATCCTCACGGGCGAGGACAACGGCTTCATGCACGGAAGCGTGAGCGAGGAGGGAGGCCTCGATTTCACCCAGCTCGATGCGGAAGCCACGCACCTTCACCTGGAAGTCGAGGCGCTGGAGGTAGTCCAGCTGCCCGTCGGCCCGCCAGCGCACGACGTCGCCGGTGC
>NZ_RAVX01000043.1:0-19995 GCF_003611605.1 Corallococcus sp. AB011P | reverse complement strand
CGCGATACGCGCATCTCTCGGGTCGGGCGTGGCCACGTCCCAGTATTTCTAATCACCCCCAGCCCACGTCGAGTGTGGTGAGGCCCACCGTTCGCTGCCTCACTGCCCCCCCAGGCGAGCACCACCCGTGAACGCTTACGACGAAGGCATGCTCATCCTCAAAGCCTACCACGACGATTACGACCTCGCGCCGTGGTTGCTGGATGAGGCCCCTGATACATCCGGATGCACGTTCGATTTCGACGAGCACCTGATCCAGGTCATCCGCGCGCTCCTGTAGGCTTTAGCCGCGCAAGCGGTCCGCCAGGTCCTGCGCCAGGCCGCACATGGTGAGCGTGGGGTTCCATGAGCCCGAAGTGGGGAAGAGCGCGCCGCCCGTCACGTAGACGTTGTGTACGCCGTGCGGCCGGTAATCCAGACCGACCACCGACGTCGCCGGGTCCCTGCCCATCCACAGCGGCGAGGCCTCGTGCACGATGATGTTCAGGCGGATCTTCTTCCGGTCCGGCCGCTCCTGCTGCCAACGGCCGCCGTTGCCGCTCGCGTCGTCGACCCAGTACTCGACCTCCGGGCCCGCGCAGCCCGCGCACCCCGCCATGACGTCGATGGACTGATACGTCGCCTCGTCGAGCACGTCCCACAGGTGGTGGTCCTCCACGCCGGGCTGGAGCTGGAGGGTGATGTTGGTGGCGGGGTCGGTGCCGCCGTTCATGCGGATCCAGTTGTCGGGGTTCTTCTCGCTCACCTCGCCCAGGGTCGCGCAGACGAACACGACGTAGTCCTCGGAGCCCTTCAGCTGCGCCATCGACGCGACGGCCGCCGCGTCCGGGGCCTCGTGGGCGATGGTGCTCTCGTCGGCCTCCGGGTTCGCGGAGGCGAAGGCGCTGGTCTGCACGTGATACTGCAAGCCATTGGGCGCCTTGCCGTCCAGGTAGGTGGCGCCAATCTCCAGCGCGGACAGGTCCTTGAACGCCGAGCGCTTCACGCGCGCCGTGATGTGAGACATGAAGTGGCCGGTGTAACGCTTGCCAATGTTTGGCAGGGCCTCCTTGAAGGAGTTCATCAGCAGCGTCGCGGGCGGAATGGTCCCCATCGCCAGCACGACCTTCGCCGCGCTCACCGCCAGCGGGCCACGGCTCGTCTCCAGCGCGGTGACCGTCCCATGGTTGTCATGCACCAGGCGGTCCACGACGCAGTGGTCGACGATGGTCAGGGGCTGCCCCTGGCCCTGGGCCGCCAGCGCCTTCTGTGATTGCTGCAGATCCAGCAGCGTGCCGACGGTGGAGTACTTGTAGAACTTGACCCCCTTCCAGGGCGTATTGCCCACGGCGATGGGCGCCGGGAACGCGCTCTCCGCCGAGGGCACGTAGCGCTTGAAGTTCTCCCGGAGGTTCACGTCGATTTGATGCTGGAGGCTGCCGTAGACACCATCGTGGACCCTGTCCATCGTGGTGACGTGCAGGAAGGCACGGGCGCGGTCCCAGAAGCCCGGCTGGAGCGTGACGTCGATCAGCTCCTGCGGCCAGTCGCGCATCAGGTCGGGCGTCGGGGCGGGGCACCAGGCGCTCCAATAGGTGGAGCGCCCGCCCAGCACGGGGATGTAGCCGGCCTGGAAGAACTCCAGCTCCGTGGTCGCCATCCGCGTCGTGCGGGTCCACGGGTACGTGGTGGGCGGTGAGCCAGTCGCGGCCTGGAAGGCGAGCGGCAGCATCTGGTAGTGCGTGGGCAGCCAGAAGCCGCCCCGCTCCAGCACCAGGATGCGCGCGTTCGGGTTGTGCTTCAGCGTCTGCTCGATGAAGGCTACACCGGTGGGCCCGGTGCCAATCACGATGAAGTCATACGCGGACGCCTGGATGGCGCTCCAGTCGTTCGGCGTGGCGAAGAACGCCTGTCCGGCGATCTGATCCGCGCTGGCCTCCTGCGGACCGGGGACGGGATAGCCGAGCGAGATGCCCTTCGGGATGTTGCGGGAGCCAGCGAAGAACTTCTTGTAATTGGCGGCCATGGGACCTCTTCACGCGACACAGGTGGAGGTGATGCCCTTGGGTTTGCAGGTGCCGTGCCGCATTCCGAACACCTGACACGCCGCGACAGCCCGGGAGTGGGGCGCACGCGCGAGCGGGAGGGCCCGCGTCGCTTCAGGAAGCGCTGGCGTCTTACAGGGACGCAGGGTCGGGCACTTCTCCCAGGGCCACGGCCAGCTCCGCGCGGTCCGCGAGCGCCTGCTCCCGTTCCTGCTCCGTCCCCGCGTCCGGCTTCTTCAGCGCGGCATCCAGGACCTTCGCGGCGGCGGCGTCATCGCCCTTGAAGTCGCGCAGGCGCCGGGCCGTCTTGAGGGCCTTGCCGAGGATGGAGGTCGGTGTCTTGCCGTCATCTCCATAGCCGTCGGGTTCATCCCGCCGGATGAACATCAGCGCATTGCCGGAGGGGTCGGTGAGGGTGAAGCGCGTCTGTCCCTTCCGCATGCGAGTCATTCGTGGAAGTCCCCGGACGGGAGTCCGGCCATAGGCCTTCTTCAGCGCGGCGAGGAAGCGCGCGTGCAGCGCCTCCACCTCGTCCACGATGATCAGACAGCTGCTGAAGGCCTTCAGCGGATCCAATCCCTTCAGGCCGAAGAAGTGGAGTTGGGCGCCTCCCCGCTGGGTCGCCGCGTAGGGATTGGGTGAGCGTTGTTGGTACGTCACCTCGAACCCGAGCAGCGCGTAGAACTCGAGCGTCGATGCGAGCTCCACGCAGGGGAGCAGGGGGATGCTGGTGTCACTTCTCATGGGAGCGCTCCGCTTCGGCCAGGTCCTCTTCGAGCCGCAGGCGCGCTTCGCGGACGCCCTCGACCGCCGCGGCGAGGAGCGTTGGAGGCAGGCTCGCGCCCAGCCGGTCCGCCCACGCGGCATGCGCCTGCTCGACCTTGCGCAAGGCGCGGCGCCCGGCGGCCGTGAGGGCGACACACTTCGCGCGCTGGTGATGCGGGTTGTCGACGAACTCCACGAACCCGTCGCTCGCGAGCGCGTCCGCCGTCTGCTGCACGCTCTGCCGCGCGAGCCCCATCGTGCGCGCCACGGCCGCGACCGTGGCGGGGCCATGGTCGATGACGCCCAGCACCTGCCAGCGGGCGCTCGTCAATCCCGCCGGAGCACTCAGCCGGTCTCCGGCCTGGAGCAACAACCCGTTCAACTGGAACACCTCCAGGACCAGGGCACTGAAGGTCTCTGCTTTCTGGGTCAACGGTGGCATTGGCAGGAACCTGTCAATTTGACAGGTCCATGTCAACTCTCCGGGTCGCTTGTCGTGTGAGGAGCCTTCAGCGACGCTGCCCGCGTCTCCTTCCCCCAGAGGCTCCATGAAGGCACTGCGAACCCCGAGCGTCCTCGCCGCGTTGCTGCTGCTGTCCCCGGGATGCACCACGTCTCGCCCCGCGGAGCGGACGGAAGCGCAGGCCGCCGCGCCCGCGGAGTCATCCGCGCAGGTGGCGCTGCGCGGCTTCGTGGACGCGTACTTCGAGGAGCACTTCCGCCGCTCGCCGATGTCCGCCACGTCCGCGGGCGTGCACACGTATGACGGAGAGCTGCGCGGCTTCCGGCCCGAGGAGCGGGCGTCGCACCTGGCGTTCCTGAAGGACCGGCTCTCGGCGCTGCCCCAGGCGGTGGACCGGGCTTCGCTGCCGCCCGGTGACCGGGCTGACTACGACATCCTGGAGAACCACTTCCGCGCGCGCATCCTGGACCTGGAGACGGTGCGCTCGTGGGAGCGCAACCCGAACGCCTACCTGGGCTTCGCGTCCAACGGCGTGTACCAGCTCATCAACCGCGACTTCGCGCCACTGGAGGAGCGGATGCGCTCGGCGGTGAAGCGCATGGCGGTGGTGCCGGAGGTCTTCGCGGCGGCGCCGGCGAACTTGAAGAACCCGCCGAAGCTGTGGACGGAGATTGCCCTGGAGCAGGCGAAGGGCACGCGCTCGCTCTACGCCCAGACGCTGCCGCAGGCCTTCGCGCCGGTGCAGGACGCGGCGCTCCAGGAGGACTTCAAGCGGGCGCAGGCGCGGTGCCTGGAGGCCATTGATGGCTACATCCGCTTCCTGAAGGACGACCTGCTGGCCCGCTCGAAGGGGGACTTCGCCATTGGCGAGCAGACGTACCGCCAGAAGCTCCAGTACGAGGAGGGCGTCACGGACAGCATCGACTCGCTGCTGGCCTGGGGGCGCGCGGAGATGAAGCGCACGCAGGACCAGTTCCGCGAGGTCGCGGGACGGATTGCCCCGGGCAAGGCGCCCATGGACGTGTACCGCGAGCTGGGCAAGGAGCACCCGGCTGGCGCGGAGCTGGTGTCCACCACGACGGCGACGCTGGAGGACATCCGCCAGTTCCTCATCGACCACCGCATCATCACGGTGCCCAGCGAGGTGCGCGCGAAGGTGGCGGAGACGCCGGTGTTCAGCCGCGCGCTGTCCTTCGCGAGCATGAGCACGCCCGGCCCGTTCGAGATGAAGGCGACGGAGGCGTACTACTACGTGACGCCGCCGGACCCGGCGTGGAGCGCGGAGCAGACGACGCAGCACATGAGCTTCTACAACCGCTACGCGCTGCCCATCGTCTCCATCCACGAAGCCTACCCCGGGCACTACGTGCAGTTCCTGTGGACCAATCGCATCCAGTCCAAGGTGCGCCGGCTGCTGGGTTCAGGCTCCTTCAGCGAAGGCTGGGGCCTGTACACCGAGCAGATGATGCTGGACGAGGGCTACGGCGGCACGGGCCCGCAAGCCGATCGGCTGCGGCTGAACCAGCTGGCGCTCTACCTCCAGCGGCTGGCGCGCTACGTGGCGGGCCTGTCGCTGCACACGCGCGGGATGACGTACGAGCAGGCCGTGAGCCTCTTCGAACAGGAGGCGTACATGACGCGCATCAACGCGGAGCGCGAGGCCCGCCGTGGCACGTCCGACCCGACGTACCTGGTGTACGCGCTGGGCAAGAAGATGCTGATGGAGCTGCGCGAGGACGCGAAGGTGAAGTGGGGCAAGGACTTCACCCTCCAGCGCTTCCACGACGCCGTGGTCTCCCACGGCTACCCGCCCGTGCCCATCGTGCGGCAGCTGTTGCTCGGCGAGGACTCAGCGCCTTCCGCGTCCCGCTGAGCGCCGCCTGCGCCCGCTTCCGTGACGAAGCGGGCGCGCGGTCCGACGGCTACTTCTCCTGCGTGACCTTGTTGTCCGTGCCGGTGCGGCTGACCTTCGGCTTCGACTTGCCGAGTCCACGCTTCCAGGTGACGGAGTTGGAGTTCCCCGTCACGGAGATGGCACCGGTGGCCTCCACCTTCACCTTGTTGTCGGTGCCGTTCACGGTGACGCTCTTGCACTCGCCGGTCAGCGTCACGGTGTTGTCCGTGCCGGTGATCTCCACCGTGCTGCCCGGCGTACAGGCGTGGGTCGCCGTCTCGTCATTGCCGGTGATGTCGATGTTGCCCGAGCCCTCCTGCGCGACGGCCGTCATCGGCCCGAAGGCACATGCCACCATCATGAACACCGCTGCTCCGAGCTTCCTGTTCATCCGTTTGTCCCCCGACGAGAGGTGCGGGCCTGATGCCGCACGGCTCCCATCTACGTGACGGGCGCCGAAAGATTCAACACGTCAGGGCGCGCAGCCCGGATCCGCTGGGCTCCAGGTGTACTGGGAGTCCAGCGTCAGCTTCTGTTCCACCACGGGGCCACTCATTCCGCGCGCGGTGAGGAGGAAGGTCTGCTCCGGCGCCGTGCCTGAGACCTCGGCGCGGTAGATGAATCGACAGCTCCCGATCCACGTGTCATCGGGCACCGGCGCGCGGGAGCCGTCGAGGCAGGGCTCGGGAAGGAAGCCCAACTGGGCGGCGCTCTCCGAGTAGCGGTCCTTCTCCCCGAAATACGACTTCTCGGCCGTGAAGAGCGCCTTCAGGTTGAAGGCGCCCTCGCACACCGGGGCTGGCAGGGGCGTCCCCTCCGGCCTGCGCACACCATGGCAGTCCTCGAGGACGAGCTCCGAGGGCCACACGCGCACGAGCTTCCCGTCCGCGTACCCATGCGTCAGGGTGTACGTGAGCCCTTCGGCGAGTCCGCCCACGCCCACCGCGCGCACGCTGAAGGTGCTGTCGTCGGGCGTCGAGCCGGCCACCGAGACCGCATAGCGGAAGTGGCAACCCGCGAGCCAGGAGGCGTCCGGCGCGGGCACGCGGCTGCCATCCGCGCACGCCGCCGGGGTGGGGAGTCGGGTGACGTCCGGGGTCCAGGCGTCCTTCTCCCCGAAATACTGCTGCTGGCCTGCCAACAGTTCACGGAGGCCCAGGAGCGCCTCGCACCGCAGCCGCTCGCGCAGCTCCTGCTCGGTGGTGCTCCGCGAGGGCGTGGCGGGCGCGGGCGGCGGGGGAGTGCTGGCCTTGACCGGAGCAGGCTCGGACCGTGGGGGCGCGGGTGGCTTCTCCTGACGCTCACAACCGCCCAGCACGACAAGCGCCGAGACGAGGCCGGTGATCCGGAATGAGAGGCTTCGCACGCAGGACTCCTGGGTTTGTATGTCCAGGCGTCCATCTTGGCGCTTTTCACGCTTTTAAGAGAGCCCTTCCTCCGCGGGAGGGTCACCGCGCGCCTTGTCCTCGCGGCTGGGCGTCCTCCGCGTGCCCGCCTTCGCTCCCTGGGGAGAGGTGAGCCAGATGAGGCGCGTCCCCGCCGGGTACCACTTCTTCTGGGCCGACGTCCGGATTGCGTAGGGACCGGATTCCGAGCCGTGGGAGATGAGCAGGGGATCCTCGCCGACCTGGATGACCAATGACACGTGCTTGCCCTGCCAGAGGCAGAGGTCCCCTGGCTGGACCTGGGACAACGGAATGTGAAGCATGTGGGCTTCGAGCGTGCCTGTGTAGCCCGCGCCGCTGTAGCGGTTGCCATTGGGGTCGGGAGCTCCTGCCCACTTGTAGCAAAGCGTCACGAAGCCCGAGCAGTCGATGTTGAGCGGCAGCTTGTGGCGCAGCCGGAGGCCGTCAATGGGACGGATCTGCGCGTAGTGGATCTGGTCCTGGTTGGCGGCCCCCCACAGTCCCTCCGCGACGATCTTCGTGCGGAGCACCGCTGGCGTAGGGGTGGGGGGCGTCTCCGCGCCACCCAGGGTCGCGCCCAAGGCCTTGAACGCCGCGCGCGTCTTCGGGCCATAGACGCCAATGGCATCCACGCCGTGCGCCTTCTGGAACTTCTTGAGCGAGCCCTCCGTCTGGGCACCGAAGGTGCCAGGGCCCGTGTTCATCTGCGCCTGGGTCATGTGGCCCAGCTTCACCAGCGCGGTCTGGAGTTGTCTCACTCCCCTGCCACTCGAGCCGCGCTCCAGGTCCACCGTGGGCAGCGTGTAGCCCTTCAACGGGAGGCCCGGCACCTCTGCCCGGCTGTAGCCGGCGGGGGCCTTCCGCTTGCGGGCCTTGCCTGGCCGTGCCCGGGATGTCTGTGTTTTCCTTCGCATGCGGCCTCCTGCCGGCAACATGCGAATCGGCTCGGGGAGGCGCCAGAAGCGGGAGCCTCCTTCCGAGGTGCGCCTTGCTTCCTAGCGCGCGCGCTGCAAATGAATCATGGCCTCGTCCAGCAGCGCGGCCACGCCCCGGCGCACCACGTGCACCACCTTGCGGTGATGCGAGGACGCCAGGTGCGTGTAGTGGGTGGACACCTTGTGGTGCAGCTCCGTGGCGCCCCACACCAGCACCAGGTCCGCCCACTCCAGGTCGCTCTTCGCGCGGTCCGCCGTGCGCCGCTCCGTGCCGTCCACCATGCGCAGGGAGATGGGGCCGCTCAGCTTCGCTTCCAGCTCCTCACGCACCGCCGGGGAGCCGCCCACCACCACCACGCGCTGCACGCCGCGCTGATGGCACATCTCCAGGAAGGCCACCTCCGCGCGCCGGTTGGCGGAACCGCCGCACCGCGCGCAGTGGCTCCGGGGCTCCACGCGCAGGGGCTCCCGGCCGCTCGCCGACGCCACCTGGATGCAGCCGGGATCCGCGCACACCTGGAAGAAGCGCTCGGACAGCACCTCGGCCGCTCGCAGCAGCTTGGGCTCGCTCATCCGCGCCTTGCCCGGCCGCGTGAGGCCTGCCTCCTCCAGCACGCCCCTCGCCCGCGCACGCGCGTCCATCAGCGTGACGCCCCGCTCCGCCAACCACCCGTCGATGTCCCTGTCCGCGCTCATCGCTTCGCCATCGGAGCAGGAGTAGCGGCGAACAGCTCCGTTTGCATCGGGACGGGCCCGGAGGGCTGCGCCAGCCCGAGCGCCTCGCGCACCGGACCGAAGCTCCGGCGGTGGATGGGCAGCACGCCCAAGGCCTGGATGGCCTGCACATGCTGCGCGGTGGGGTAGCCCTTGTGCGCCGCCAGGCCGTAGCCGGGATATTGCGCATCCAACTGGGCCATCAGCCGGTCGCGCGTCGTCTTCGCCAGCACGGACGCCGCCGCGATGCTCAGGGACAGCGAGTCCCCCTTGATGATGCCGCGCTGCGGAGCCGGGCACTGGGGAATCGTGCGCGCGTCCACCAGCACGTAGTCCGGCGTCAGCCCCAATCCCTCCACCGCGCGCCGCATGGCCAGCAGGCCCGCGTGGTAGATGTTGAGCTGATCAATCTCCTCCACCTCCGCCCGGCCCACCGCCCACGCCACCACGTCGCGCTTGAGCGCTTCCGCCAATGCCTCGCGCTTGTCCGGGTCCAGGATCTTCTTCGAGTCGTCCAGCCCCTTGAGCTTGTAGCCCCGGGGCAGGATGGCCGCCGCCGCGACGACGGGGCCCGCGAGCGGCGCCATGCCGGCCTCGTCCACACCCGCGACCTTCAGCAGGCCCTGCTCCCACAGCTCTGTTTCGAACTTCAGCAGGTGCCGCAGCCGCTGCCCCTCCGCCCGGTTCTTCTCCTGCCGCGAGCGCAGCTTGCGCGCGAGCGCCTGCGCACCCTGACGGGGGTCTGCCTCCAGCGCTTCCAACAGACCCTGGGGGACGGGCTGCGCCTGGGTGACGAACCGCCCGGTCAGCTCGGTGACCGAGCATTCGAGCAGCGCCTGCACACTCTCTGCGGACATGGGGGACCTTCGGGATTGCCTACCCGGCGGGTAGCGCGGTTGCACGGCTTACTGGAGTGAGGGAACACCAGTGCCGCGACAACACGCCCGCTCGCACGCCGTCAGGCCAGACGGGCGGGCGGCAAGGCTGGGGGAGAGCCGGACCGACGCGGACGCGCGCATGCGGGTTTGACGCATGGCGTAAGTGGTACCGCGCACAGGTGGGTGTGCACAACCGCCCCACGGCCTGACGCGGTGGATTTTCCGCGCCCGCCGGCCCTCACTGCCGGGTCTTCCGGCTCAATCCTGGAGCTTGAGCGTCACCGTGTCGGGAACAGGCGTGCAGTGGCATTCGTCGCAGGCCCACTCCACGCGCTCCGCGAGCGTCACGTGCGAGCCCGCCGTGGCCACCACGCGGATGGGGCTGGGCGCGAGCATTTCGTTGATGGCCGTGGTGACGCCCCGGTCATCCGTCACGCCGGTGATGCTGACGTTGCTCTCCAGGTTGGTGGCTGTCACGGACGCGCCCTGGATGTACGCGCCGTCCGACGACATCACCTCCACGCGCAGCGACATCGGCTCCGCGCAGGTGTCCTCGTGCCGGTTCGCGCTGGGGGCATCATCACAGCCCGTCATCAGCACGCTCGCGAGGAGCCCCAACCAACCATACCGCTTCCACTGCTTGCTCATCCCCACGCCCCCAACCCGTCCCATGCACGGAATCTGGTACCGGGGGTCGGGTGCTGCAATGCATGTGTCAGGCGGCGGGCGGCAGCCGCGCATGGGCAAAACGTGCGGCCTCTGTGTCCGGATACCGATGCACGATGTACCGGTAGATCTCCTCCGCGCGCACTGTGTTTCCCAACTTCTCCCCCTGCACGCGCGCCAGCAGCACCAGCGCGCGGGGCGCGGTGGGTTCTTCCGGCGCCGTGTCCGCCGCGGATTCCAACGCTTTGACCGACAGTGGGAAATCTCCTTCCACTGCCGCGGCCTGTCCGATGAACAGATGGTGTGACGGCAAAAGCTTCAAGCGGGGCAGAACGTGGAGCGCGCCATACAGCGCCAGCGCCTTCGCCACGTCGCGCGCCTCCACCGCCGCGCCCAATTCGGCCACCTGCGCTGCGACTCCGGTGGCGTCGGGCGCGGGGGCTTCGGGCACCGGGGACTCGCGCAGGGACACGGGCACGCGCTGGGGCGCGGTGTCACCCAGCGTGGGCTCCAGGAAGTCGCGCGCGGGCAGGTAGCCCATCGCGTCCCCGTGCACGTACAGCACGCGCCCCAGCAGGTTGGCGGCGGCGAAGGGCACCAGGCACGTGAGCGCCTCCGCGAGCCATCCGGAGAAGAAGGGCACGGGCAGGTAGAACACCCATGCCGCGCCCCAGTGCAGCCCGCCGTGGACGAACGCCAGCAGCACGAACACGCCCGTCACCAGCCCCGCGTCGCCGCCCACCGTCCGCAGACACCTGAGCGTGCGCAAGGGATTCAAGGCGGCGAACACCGACTGCGACGTAGCGGCCAGCAGCAGCGCCCACGGCATCCACAGGAGTCCCAGTCCGGCGAGCCCCCAGAAGAGCGGGTCCTCGCGCACGACGGCCTCCCCCAGGGTCTGCTGCAGCAGCATGGCCCGCCCGATGTTGTCGAACGCGGACGCGGAGGGCAGCAGGTGCCAGGCGCGAGCGAGCGCGGGCGCGAAGACGCCCACGGTGACGCCCAGGCCGCGCAGGCCCGGCACGATGTTGTCCTGGATGATGCTGGTGAAGCCGGGGCCCTCTGGATCCGCGTCGCCCCGCGCCGCGCCGCGCACCAGCGCGAAGAAGGCGGACCAGAAGATGCCCAGCCCGAGCGCCATGGGCAGCACCACGAGGATGCGCACGCCCATCCCGAGCACGCGCAGCACGGTCAGCATCAGGCTGACGGCCAGGAGCGTCTGCAGGCCCGGAACAGTGAAGGGAAAGCGCAGCGCGTCCAGCAGGCGGGTCCGGAGGGCGCGCTGGGAGCGGTGGCGCAGGAGCACGTTCGCCGTGCCCTCGCACCGGACGCAGACGGTGTATTCCACCGGGCCCATGCGCCGGGTCTCCACGCACATGGGGCACAGCAGGGCCTCGCAGTGCTCGCAACGCCAGCCGGCGGCGGCGGCCGGGTGTCCCGCGCAGGAGGGAGGGGCAGTCGTGGGGGAAGGGGCCATTCGGCCCACGAGCCTATGCCGGGCCGGGAGTTTCGTCCCAGGGGGACCCCAGCCACGCCTGGAACGCGGCCTTCTGCGCGTCCGTCGGGCGCTCCACACGCTGCAGCCACGCGGCGTCCGCGGGCTTCTGGCCCAGGACGACGGGCACCTCCATCATGCGGTCGCGGCGGAACAGCGTCACCCGCACGGTGTCGCCGGGGCGCTTGTCCTCGCAGCGGGCGATGAGCCCCGCGCCGTCCACGCGCCAGCCGTCCAGCGCCACCACGTCGTCCTCCGGATACAGGCCCGCGTCCAGCGCGGGCGTGCCCTCCGGTACGGTGGACAGCGTCGAGGAGCCTCGCACGGTGACGCCCAGCCAGCCCTTGGGCTTGGGCTCGCCCTTGAGGCGCGGCGGCGTGCCACCCTTGTCGTTGGGGGCTTCCCGCATGCGGAAGGACACCTCCAGCCCCACGTGCGCGAAGACGCCGTAGTCCAGGTCCTCCGTGGAGCGCACCGCCCGGTCGAAGAAGGGCGTCAGGTCCACGCCCGCCACCTCGCTCGCGGCCCGCTCCACGCCGTCCTCGGGGACGCCGGAGCCGTCGCCATGGCGTTGCCACAGCAACCGCATGACGTCATCCAGGCACTTCGCGTCGCCGGTGGCGCGGCGCACCTCCAGGTCCAGCAGCGCGCACACCACTTCCCCCTTCAGGTAGTAGGAGATGGCGCTGTTGGTGGAGTGCTCGTCCGGGCGGTAGTGCTTCACCCAGCTGACGAGCGACGCCTCCGTGAGCGTCTGCACGCGGCGGCCCGGGGTGGAGTGCAGCAGGGAGAAGGTCTCCCCCAGCCGGGCCAGGTAGCGCGTGGGGGACATCAGGCCCGCGCGGCGCACGAAGAGGTTGTCGTAGTAGGCGGTGCCGCCCTCGAAGGCCCACAAGAGCGAGGTGTAGTTCTCCTGCGAGTAGTCGAACGGCACCAGCGCGCGCGGCTTCACCCGCTTGATGTTCCACAGGTGGAAGTACTCGTGCGCCACCAGCGTGAGGAAGTCCTCCCAGCCCCGGAGCGAGGACAGGCCCGTGCGCGGGAAGAGCAGCGCGGTGGAGGCCTGGTGCTCCAGGCCGCCGCGGCCCTTGTCGGTGAGGTAGACGAGGAACAGGTAGCGCTTGAGCGGCAGGCCTTCGTACATGCGCGCCTGGGCCTCGCAGATGCGCTGCATGTCCGCGCACAGCCGGTCCGCGTCCGGCACGCTGTCGCCCCACACCACCACTTCATGCGGCACGCCCGCTGCGGTGAAGGTGAGCGGCGTGTGCGGGCCCACCTCGAAGGGGCTGTCCACGAGTGTGTCGTAGTCCGGCGCGTGGAAGGTGGCCCCTTCCGAGTCCAGCGCGCAGAACGTGCGCCAGCCCTGCGGCGCGTCCACGGTGACGTGGTGGGGCAGGGTGCGCGTTCCTTCCGTGTAGAGGAACATGGTGGCGCCGTTGAAGTAGGCGTGGCTGCCGTCCAGGTGGCTGGTGCGCACGGACAGCTCGTTCGCGTAGACGCGGTAGCGCAGGGTGACGGCCTGCCCCCGCGCGTCCACGCGCCAGGTGCGCTTGTCCACGCGGCGCACCGGCAGGGGCTGGCCATCCGGGCCCAGCGCGGTGACGTCCTGCACCTGGCGGGCGTACTCGCGCACCAGGTAGCTGCCCGGCGTCCACACCGGCATCACCGCGTCGAGAAAGTCAGTCCCGGCGGGGAAGCTCGCCTCCACTTCGAACAGGTGCGCATGCGGGCGGGGCATGGCGACGCGGTAGTGGACGGCGAGCGACATGGACGGAGGGCCTTTCTTTATTGGGGGACCGCGGGGTTACTTCGCCTTGACGAGCACGGCGCCGAAGAAGCCGTCGGTGCCGTGGGTGTGCGGGGCCAGACGCAGGTACGGACCGGGGCCGAGCTTCGCGCCCAGCTCCGCGCCCAGCACCTCCGCCACGGGGCGCACGCTGAAGTCGGGGTGCTTGGACAGGAAGTCCTCCACCACGTTCTCGTTCTCCTCGCGCAGCACGCTGCACGTGCCGTAGATGAGCCGGCCGCCGGGCTTCACCAGCATGGCGAAGCGCGCGAGCAGCGCCTTCTGCCGGCCCACGTGCATCTCCAAATCCTCCGGCGTGAGGCGGTATCTCGCGTCCGGCTTGCGGCGGAAGGTGCCGGTGCCGCTGCACGGCGCGTCCACCAGCACGCGGTCCGCCAGGCCCTTCAGGGGCGTGAGCGCGGCGTCCGCGTCCGGGCCCTCGTGGGGGATGAGCTGCGTGCGCACGTTGTGCACGCCGGCGCGGCGCGCGCGCTTGCGCAGGTCCTCCATGCGGCCCTCGTCCACGTCCAGCGCGTGCAGGTCGCCGCGGTTCTTCATCTGCGCGGCCAGCTGCAACGTCTTGCCACCCGCGCCCGCGCACGCGTCCACCACGCGGGTGGGCGGCGCGTCCACGAGCATGCCCAACAGCTGACTGCCTTCGTCCTGGATCTCGAACCCCCCATCCTTGAAGTCCTGGAGGGAGAAGAGGTTGAGCCGCGTCTCCATCACCAGTCCGAAGGGGGACAGCGCAGTGGGCCTGGTGGACTCCACGTCCTCCGCGGCCAGGCGCTCCTGGAGCTGGGCGCGGTCGCCCTTGAGCGTGTTGGCGCGGACGATGAGCGGGGCGCGCTCGTTCATGGCCTCGGCGGCGCGCGCGGCATCCTTGCCGAAGACGGCCTTGAAGCGGTCCGCGAGGAAGTCTGGCAGCGACGCGGCGATGGGGAAGCGCTTCGCTTCCGGCAGGGCGTCCAGGTCCGCGGCGGCGTCCGGCAGGCGGTCGAGCACGGACATGTCCGGGCCGGTGAGCCCGCTGGAGCGCGCGACGTAGGTGGGGTCCTCGCCGTGGAGGATGCGGGACGCGGCGAGCCGCATGACGTCCTGGCGGGTGGCGTCCAGGGTGTCGAACTTCCGGTGCGACTTCTCCAGGAGGAAGTCCACGGTGCGCTGGCGGCGCAGCAGGGCGTAGACGCGCTCGGCCACGGCGCGGCGCTCGGTGGAGTACAGGGCCGTCTTGCGGCGCAGCACGAACTCCAGGGCGCGGTCGGACAGGCGGCCCTCGCGGCGCACGCCGCCGTAGGCCTCCAGACACGCCTGGAGGACCAGGTCCTCGCGCAGGGGGCGGTTGGGGTTGGGGCGCGCGCGTTCATGCTGGGCGCGGCTCATCTTCGGTTTGTCAGCGCGTCCACCGGCGTCCTTGCGCTTCTTCGGCGCGCCAGGGCGGGACGTGCGGGGCCCGCCGGACTTGGGGGCGCCAGGGCGGGACGTGCGGGGCCCGCCGGACTTGGGGGCGCCGCCGCGGGAAGGTCCAGGCTTACGAGTCGTGGCCATGTCGCATGGGGCCTTTGCATCCCCGGGTGACGTTGACAAGCGAGGAACGCAAAAGACGCCCCCGGAATGCCCTGGAGGGGCCGGCCGGAGGCGTCTGGAAGCCGCTTCAGGGCTTTCCGGGCCTGGGCCCCCGAGGCCGTTCCGCCTCCGCCCCAGAAGGGGGAAAAACCTGTCCGACAGTCGGACATGATTCCGCGACCGGGCTGGGCAGCGGCCCGGAGCCCGGGGGCCGGCCGCGGTGGGCCCAAACCTGTCCGACTGTCGGACAAGTTCGCGCGGCCTGACTGGGGCAGTTGCCCCTGGCTAGGGCCGGGGCCGCGGTGGGCCCAAACCTGTCCGACTGTCGGACAAGTTCGCGCGGCCTGACTGGGGCAGTTGCCCCTGGCTAGGGCCGGGGCCGCGGTGGTCCCAAACCTGTCCGACAGTCGGACAGGCTCCCGTGGCGCGGTCGGAGCCGCAGTCCAGCCAGGGCCGGGGCCGCGGTGGTCCCAAACCTGTCCGACAGTCGGACAGGCTCCCGTGGCGCGGTCGGAGCCGCAGTCCAGCCGGGGCCGGGGCCGCGGTGGTCCCAAACCTGTCCGACAGTCGGACAGGTTTCTGCGGTCCGCCTCCGGGGGCTCAGCGGGCGCGGCGCCGGCGGCGCACGAGCCCGGCCACGAGGGCCGCGGCGGCGGGAATCAGGGCGGCGGACGGGCCGGCGGCGCAGCCACCGCCCCCATTCGAGTCATCCCCCGGCGTGACGCCCGGCGTCGTGGGCGTGCCCGGAACCTCGGGGCGGGGGTCGGGGTCGGACGGGGAGGTGCCGGGGTCCTCACCCGAGCCGGTGCCGGGGTCCTCACCCGAGCCGGTGCCGGGGTCGGTCCCGGGCTCGGTCGTTCCGTTGGAGGTCACGGTGACCACGGTGGTGGCCGTCAGCGGGGCGGCGCCCTTGACGGTGGCCGTGGCCGTCACGGTGTAGGTGCCGGCCTGGGCGAAGACGTGCTGGGCCTGGGGGCCTTCGGCGGTGCCGCCGTCACCGAAGTCCCAGGTGACGGTGGCACCGGACTGGGAGGCCGTCGCGGTGAACGAGGCCGTGTGGGGCGCGGCGCCGCTGGCGCTGTTGACGGCGACGTTCAGCGTGCCCTGGGGCTGTTCGGGCTGCGAGGGCAGCGTCTTGGAGAGGGTGAACGTGTCCAGGACGCCGCCGTCCGTCTTCACGAGCTTCGCGGTGAGGTTGCCCTCGACGACATTCACGTCGAGGAAGCCGTGGGCCGCGTCGTCGCGGATGACGCTCCAGGACGGGCGCGACGTGGCGAACGTGCGCAGGGTGGCGCCGCCACCGCCGACGACGAGGTAGGGGATGCCCGTCTCGTTCTTGCCGGCCTCGGCGTCACCAAGCATGGGCTTGCTGCGCTCGTAGTCGTGGTCATGGCCGGTGAGGACCAGGTCCACGCCGTACTTCTCGAACAGCGGGCCGAACTGGCGGCGCACGGTGAGCTGCGAGCCGTGCTCGCCGCTGGACCAGGACGGGTGGTGGAAGAAGACGACCTTCCACGGCTGCGTGGTGGCGGCCAGGTCCTTCTCCACGAACGCCTTCTGCGCGGCGAGCGTGCACTTGCTCGCGGACGCCAGGCCCACGGCGCAGTTCGAGTCGATGGACACGAAGTGCACGTGCCCCCAGTCGAACGAGTAGTAGCGCTCCGAGCCCTCCGCGTTGTTGGTGGGCAGGTAGAGGTTGTCCAGGTAGGGCTGGGCCTGGTTGGTCACGTACTCGTGATTGCCGGGCGTGGCGAACATGGGCACCTGCGAGAGCAGGGCGGCCATGGGGGTGAAGAGGTTGGTCTGGAACTCGGTCTCGGTGCCGGACGCGTAGGCGTTGTCACCCAGGGCGACAAAGAGCTCCGGCTTGTTGGTGAGCATGGAGGCGGCGACCTTCCTCTGATCGCTGCCACCGGTGCCGAAGTCACCCACCGCGGCGAAGTGCACGCGCCGCGTGCCGGGCACGGGGGCGGTGCTGAAGGTCTTCGCCGGGGTCGTCTCACCGCAGCCGTCCACCGAATACGTATAGGAGGTGGCGGGGGACAGGCCGGTGAGGACCACGGCATGGATCTTCGCGGTGGCGGTGGATTTGGCCGTCTGGCTGGTATTGCCCACGCCGTAGCGCACCTGGGCGCTGGAGCAGTTCGAAGACAGGCGGAATGCCACGGTGGCGGTGTCGGGGCCCACCTTCTGAAGGTAGGGATCACGCGGCAGGGCGAGCGCGTCACACGAGGCGAAGCCCCCCACGAAAAGGGCAGCCAGGGCAGTGAGCGAAAGAAACTTCGTCCGGTCCATGAATCCTCCGGCCCGAGACATTCGGGACGGGGGCGCAACCGTTCATCGTTCAACGATCATCCAGGAATGAGGCGTTCGGGGGTAGGCAGGGGAGCGGGCGCCCGGTGTGGCGGAGAGACAGACGAACAGGCCTGCGTCGCATGTTTCAGGGAAGGCGGAAGCAGGGTGGCGCCTTGCGGCGTCCGGAGGCTGCGTTACCCCTGAAGACATGACCGAAGTCCACTCCCAGACCCGAGAGTACACCCTGCCTGCCGGGTGCCCCGTGTGCGAGTCGGACCTGCCGGTGCGGGTCACCGCGACCGGTCCGAACGCGGTCTGCACGCACTGCGGCTGGATGGGGCGCCCGTTCATCACGGTGACGTACGACGGCCTGCGCGTGTCGTACGATGACGCCGCGCGGGCCTGAGCGCCGGCGCGTCGACCCGACCGTGCCCGATGCGACTCAAGACCTACGATGACCTCACGTGGGAGGCCGAGCAGGTCTTCCTCCACGACACGCCCTTCACAGGGTCCGTCTACGTAGAGTCCAGCTCGGGCATCCCCATCGAGGAAACCTTCTACGTCGATGGCTTGCGGCAAGGCCCCGAGCGCGATTGGCACGAGTCCGGGCTGCTCGCGGAGGAGATCTTCTTCTGGCGCAATCGGCGGCACGGGACCTCACGTGCCTGGCTCGCTGACGGCACGATGATTGAAGACTGTGTCTACCTCTACGGCGTCTGTGTGGTGGAGCGGCGCTGGAGCCACTCGGGGCAGCTGAAGGAGGACTGGCGAGCCTCACCGGATGACGCGATCTTCGATTTGATCACCAGGATACGGGAGGCGTTTGGCGACGGGCCTCCTATCGATTGGTGACGCGCACCCCCTGTGCTTGCGAAATCGAATTCGCTGGGACGGAGCGACACGGAGGACCCTGGAGTTGTTCGTCGGATAGGCTCGGGTCGAGCCCTCCGGAGGACAGATGTCGGCGACGCGGGTGGAGCAGACCGTCTGTGGGGATTGTGGCCGAGCGGTCGACCTGTACGGCGGACAGTCCGCGAGGCACGGCCTCCGGTACTGGGCTGCCTATCGGTGCGAGCACTGCGGCGGTCAGCTGGAGATGGACGGCATCGGGATGCCGCCTGAGTCGTTCCGTCAGGCCCTGCTCCGGGAAGAGGGAACGTGGGGACTGGACGTCCAGGCGTTGGGCGCTCACGTGGTGCTGGCCCTGAAGTGTCTGCGGGCGGAGCTGGGGCTCACCCTTGCCGATGCCAGCGCACTGAAGGCCCGGATCCCCGGGGTCGTGAGGGAAGGGACCCGCGTGGAGATGGAGTGGTTGAGGAAGCTCCTGGGCGCGAACGGTGTCACGTCTTCCGTGGTGAGAGCGGGGCTCGATGGGAGTGAGTCCGGAGAGCCAGTCCCGTGACAGCCCAGAGCCGAGACATTCTCGTGTTCGAGCAGCGTCCCTTTGAGCTGATGTCCGTCCAGGGAACAGGTTTGTTTGACCCGAGGCAAGAGGGGCTGGTGCCCCAATGGGTCTCGACCGGGTGCTACCGGGGATTCGACTGCGTCTATCGGATCGATGAGAAGCTGCTGTTGCTCGAGGCATTCAGCATCGGCCTGAAGCCGCTGGATCGGCTGGAGGTCAAATATGGAAAGGGGAAGGTTCTTCGAGGGCAGCAGCCCCACCTCAAGGAAGACGCGTTCCTGGCTGTCTACGAGCAGCTCGGATGGCACGTTCCGTTTACCGGAGGCCTGGTGGTGGCGCGTGACTTCATTCCAGGGCTTGCATCTCGATCAGAGTCCGTCGTGAGCCGGGTCTTGTCGCCCATCTGGATGTTCAGCGTGGTGCATGAGCTCCACTTCGTGGAAGGCCAGTGGACCGAGTCTTTTGATTGCTCCAGTGCCATGGATGCCCTCCGGCATCGCATTGCAGCGGAACCTGATGGGGACGAACACGAGATTCATCGATTCCTCGCGAACACGTTCCGTCGGAGCTATCGCGGTCTCGAGTGGTGAACCGGGTCTTCTCGGAGGGTGGATGGATGTCCTGACGCTGTCCCTGGAACGGAGCGTCCTGTGTTGGAGGGCATCCGCTTTTCGGACGTGGCATTCGTGTGGAGCTTCCTCGATGGAGAAGGCGGCCCTTCACACGGCTCGCCGCCTCGTGTCCGTGTGGAGGGTGCTCCTGCACTCTTCGCGGCATGACGCCGGGCGTGTATGGATGCGGGAGGCGATGTCCCGAGCAGGGGTGCTCCATGAGATCGGTGTCCTTCCCTGTAGCGATTCACTACGACGATAAAGACTGGGTCGTGACGTTCGCTTCGACCCGAGAAGAGCTCCGGCCCCTTGGAGAGCCTGGATTCATCGAGGAGGACTCGCTGCGCACCGCGGGAGGCCGGGAGTTCAACTGGGCCTTTGAATCAGCGAGCGGGCTGCGCTTCAGTCTGCGCTGGAGTGAAGCGATGGAGTATGCGGTCGTCGTCGCGGATCCTCCGGACCCGTCCGCGGCTGTCGCCGCGCTTCGCTCCCTGGGCCTGAACGCAACGTTCACGACGCGGGAGCTGCCGGAGCACCGCCACCTCCAGCGCCGGATGGCGCTCGGGTGTGTCTGGCTCTTCACGGGGGAGGGCGCCGTCCAGGTGACCGCAGTTTTCTCCCGGAAGGCCCTGGCGGATGCGTGGCTGGCGAAGATGCAGCTTTCTGGAGAGCTGGTTGCGTACCCGCTGGACACGTCCGTCTACGAAGCCGAAAGGCACTGGGGAATACCGGAGGTGCCCGAGCTGGGGCCCGAAGGCATCCAGCGGTTTGTCGGACGGGTGGCCGAGCGCTACGCCTATCGGGACGGGAAGCCCGTAACCTCAGGCGCGTCATCCCCATGAACGAAGGTGCCGCCTATTGGTATACGACCTGCTCCAGGTGCCGTGGCCAGGGGCGCCTGTTCATCATGCGGGGTAAGCGTTCACGGGGGCCGAAGGCCGCGGAGCGTGAGCTGAGATTATGTGCCGGGCAGGAGCGAGGGCGCGGGAGTGCCGTGGAGATGGGCTTCGAGGGACGCCGTGAGAGCGTCGAGCACGTTGCGCTCCTGCTTGCGGAGGGTCATCACGGCCGTGAGGATACGCTCGACGAAGC
>NZ_RAVX01000042.1:0-20486 GCF_003611605.1 Corallococcus sp. AB011P | reverse complement strand
TGACCCCCGCCATCGAGCGCCGCATCAAAGCCGCTCTTACACATGGAGCGAGCCGCCAAAGGACGAGGCAACATCATCGTCGTCGCAGCCACTCCCGCTAACACAGGTGTTTTGATGACAGTTCCGGTGCGACCAGCATCACCATCGCGGTGCCAATCATCGCCGTGACCATGGTCCGCAGCGCGGCGGGGTCCATCAGGTCCTCCACCGCGTCCGCCACGCCTTCCCAAACCGTATCGAGCGCGAAGGAGAGCGCCATCGTCCGCCGCGCCATCGGCTCCAGGGGGAAGTCATTCCCCAGGCGGAGCGCCTGCCGGCCTCGAACGCCATCGACGATGCCTCCCGCCGACGCGAGCAGGGAGCGCCGGCCGTCATCCCGGACCGCGACAACCAGCTTCAGTTCAAGCACGAGCTGCGTGACCGCGTTCCTGAACGCCTCTTCATCAATCCGGACCGGCTTCGTTTCCACCGGCGTATAGGCGATGGGCCTGCCCCGCCCCGTGTCGAGGTTCACCACGCGCGTCGTCGCGCAGCCTGCCGTCAGCCACAGCAGCACGGCCATTGCCCAGAGCTTCATGTGCCCTCCACGGCTCACGGATCCGACGAAACGACCCGCTCCGGCTCCAGCACCTCCCGCGTCCGAGCCCCACGCTCGATGTAGCCCGCACCGCCTCTCAGCTCGCGTCCGTCCTCCAACACGGCGATGAGGCGGTACGACGACTCACCTCGGACGGGATAGCTCAGGGCCACCGTGTCCCCCTTGCCCATCGCGCGGTAGATGACCTGCCCGCGGTCGTGCTCGATGCGCACCTCGCGCACGTCCTGGCCGGTGCGGTTCTCCACGCGCACCTCGATCCCCGCTCGCGCGGGCCCCGTGTCGTGCAGCCACAGCGCGACCCCGGTGATGAGCGTCAGGACCGAACCCAGCACCACTCCTCCCAGCACCCATAGGAATCTCATGGCACTCCCTCATCTGTGATTGCCGTGCAGGCAACCAACGCCGCCGTTCTAACAGGTGCGTCCGCATACCCGTGCTAAGCCCAGGCTTCAGGAGGAAGCACGCCCATGCGGAAACTGACCTATTACGTCGCCAGCTCGCTCGACGGCTTCATCGCCTCGCCCACCGGTGCATACGACTACTTCAGCACGGAGCCGGAGTACCTGGACGCCATCGCCGCCGAGTATCCGGAGACGCTCCCCGGCGGCTACCGCGCCTTCAAGGGCATCACCGGCCCGGGCAAGCACTTCGACACCGTGCTGGAGGGCCGCAACACCTATCAGGTCGGTCTGGACGCGGGCGTCACCAACGCGTACCCGCACCTCGAACACTACGTCTTCTCCCGCACCCTCACGAAGAGCCCCGACCCCGCCGTCAACCTCTCCAGCACGCCGCTCGCCACCGTGCGCGAACTGAAGGCGCGCGACGGCCTGGGCATCTGGCTGTGCGGCGGCGGCGCGCTCGCGGCCGAGCTGCTTCCCGAAATCGATGCGTTCATCATCAAGGTCAGCCCCGTCATCGTCGGCCAGGGCATCCGCCTCGTCGAAGCGGGCTTCGCGCCCCACCGCCTGCGCCACACGGGCACGCGCACGCTCGACTGTGGCGTCGTCTTCCTGAGCTACGACCACCGCAAGCCCTAGCCGGGCCGGCCGCGCGTCACGCAGGCACCCGGCCCACGCATTGGACCTGGGGCCAATGCGGCCCCCCCGAGAACCGGCGAGTTCTCCACGCAGGGTGTGAGCTTCCGCCCTGCTCGGAAGCCCGGTCAGCCGGCAGGGTTGGGTGGTGGATGGATCCACCTTGTCGTTCCTCCCCGAAGTCCCCGTACCCTGCGTTACGCTGGACCGTCTATGAGGAGTCCCCTGGACGACAGTCAGCCCCCCTCGTCCGCCAGCGGTGGCGACATCGCCTACGCGACCCCCCACGCGGCTCGCGACATGGGCGCGCAGCTGGGCCTGTTCATCGACAGCGTGAAGGACTACGCCATCCTGACGCTGGATCCAGCGGGCGACATCATGAGCTGGAACACCGGCGCCGAGCGCATCAAGGGCTACCGGTCCGAGGAGATCCTCGGCCAGCACTTCAGCCGCTTCTACCCGCCCGAGGACATCGCCCGCGGCAAGCCCCAGCAGGACCTGGAGATCGTCAACCGCGAGGGCCGCTTCGAGGAAGAGGGCTGGCGCGTCCGCAAGGACCACAGCCTCTTCTGGGCCAACGTCGTCATCACCGCGATGCGCGACGCCCAGGGCCAGCTCGTGGGCTACGGCCAGGTGACGCGCGACTTCACCGAGCGCAAGCTCGCCCAGGAGCAGCTGCTGCAGAGCGAGGAGCGCTTCCGCCTGCTCGTCGAGCACATCCAGGACTACGCCATCTACATGCTGGACCCCGATGGCCGCGTCACCACCTGGAACGCCGGCGCCGAGCGCTTCAAGCAGTACAAGGCCGAGGAGATCATCGGCCAGCACTTCAGCCGCTTCTTCCCCCCGGAGGACGTGGCCCGGGGCAAGCCCTGGTACGCCCTCCAGGTGGCCGCCAGCGAAGGGCACTTCGAGGAGGAGGCGTGGCGCGTCCGCAAGGACGGCAGCCTCTTCTGGGCCAGCGTCGTCATCACCGCGCTGCACGACCCGGCAGGCAAGCTCCGGGGCTTCGCCAAGGTGACGCGCGACATCACCCAGCGCAAGCAGAACCAGGAGCGGCGCGAGCTGGAGATGCTCCGCGACGCCGTGCGCGCCCGCGACGAGTTCCTCTCCGTCGCCTCGCACGAGCTGAAGACGCCGCTCACCCCGCTCCAGCTCAAGCTCACGGCCCTGCTGCGCACCGTGGAGAACAACCCTTCCGCCACCCTGCCCGTGGAGCGCATCGCCCGCGACCTGGAGGTGGCCCGCCGCCAGGTGCGCAAGCTGTCGGACCTCATCGAGGACCTGCTGGACGTGTCGCGCATCAGCATGGGCCAGCTGCGCTTGGACCGGGCGCCCATGGACCTGACCTCGCTCGCGCGGGACGTGGTGACCCGCTACGCGCCCCAGTCCGCGCAGGTGGGGTGCACCGTCACGATGGAGGCCACCACGCCCATCAGGGGCCACTGGGACCGGGCCCGGATGGATCAGGTCATCACCAACCTGCTCACCAACGCGCTCAAGTACGGCGCGGGCAAGCCCATCCACGTCCGCGTGCGCATGGACTCCGGGCTGGCCGTGCTGAGCGTGAAGGATGAGGGCATCGGCATCCCGCTCGAGGACCAGCCGCGCGTCTTCGAGCGCTTCGTGCGCGCCGTCTCCGAGCGCAACTACGGCGGGCTGGGGCTGGGCCTCTTCATCACCCAGCAGATCATCGAGGCCCACGGCGGCATCGTCCAGGTGCGCAGCATCCTCGGCGCGGGCTCGACCTTCACCGTGATGCTGCCCCCGGGGCCGGACGTCAGCCCGGCGTCTGGCGTTCCTCCCGAGCCGTGAGGATGTAACGGTAGGGCACCACGCGCGTCAGCTCGTGCAGCGTGGTGACCCCGGCCGCCACCTTCGCCAGCGCGTCCTCCACCAGCGTGCGGAAGCCCCGCGCCCGGGCGTGCCGGCGCAGCTGGACGCCCGGCACCCCGGTGGCGATGAGCAGTTGCAGCTCCGGGTCCACCACCAGCAGCTCGAAGAGGCCCACGCGCCCCTTGAAGCCGGTGTGACGGCACGCCTCGCAGCCGTGCCCCGCCCGGGGCTGCACGCCGTCCAGGAGCGGCCCCAGCAGCGCCAGCTGATCCGCCGTCGGCGTGGTGGGCGCGGAGCACTCCAGACAGATGCGCCGCACCAGCCGCTGCGCCAGCACCGCGAGCAGCGCCTCCGCGATGTCGCCGTCCTCCAGCTTCAAACCGCGCAGGCGGCTCACCGCGCCAATGGCATCCGCAGTGTGCAGCGTGCCCAGCACCACGTGCCCCGTGGACGCCGCCATCAGCGCGGTGCTGCCCGTCTCCAGGTCTCGAATCTCTCCCACGAGCATCACGTTGGGGTCCTGCCGCAGGAGCGCGCGCAACAGCGTCAGGTGCGGCATCTGCGGCGACACCTGCTTCTGGTTCACCTTGGGGACCACGTATTCAATCGGGTCCTCCGCGGTGATGATCTTCTTGCGCCCGTCGTTGAGCCGCGCCAGCGCCGCGTACAACGTCGTCGTCTTCCCGCTGCCCGTGGGGCCCGTCACCAGCACCAGCCCCTCCGGGTTGCCGAGCAGCCGCAGCACCGTGGCCTGCAGCTCCGGAGTCATCCCCAACTTCTCCACCGGCACCAGGCCCAGCGTGGCATCGAGCAGGCGGATGACCATGTCCTCGCCCGCGGGCGAGGGCACCACGCTCACGCGGAAGTCCACGAACTTCCGCCCGGCCTCCCCTTGGTAGAGCGCCCGCAGGCGGCCGTCCTGGGGCCGCCGCTTCTCCGCGATGTCCAGCCCCGCCATCACCTTGATGCGGCTCACCACCTCCGGCAGCGAGTCCGGGGAGATGTCCGTGTACGACTGGTGGAGGATGCCGTCGACGCGGTAGCGCAGGTCCACGTCGTCCGTGTAGCTCTCCAGGTGGATGTCGGACGCGTTCTGCGTCACCGCCACCGCGAGCACGTGGTTCACCAGCTCCACCGCCGTGGGCCGTGGGGACAGCTCCGTGCCCGCCTTCAGCACCACGTCCACCGACGCGTGCTCCCCCGCGCCGAAGCCCACCTCCAATGCCGAGTCGATTTCGTAGCGGTTGAGCCGCACCGGGCGCACCGGCCGGCGCAGGAAGTCCGCGATGCGGCAGCGCACGGACTCATCCTCCGGGTCCAGCATCGCCACCGTCACGGCCTCCGTGTCGTGGGCCGCGTTCACCTTGCCCATCACCGCGACGCCCAGGCGGCGGCAGAAGGACTCGGGGAGCAGGCGCAGCGATTCACGGTCCAGCGTGAACTGGGGCAGTTCGGAGAACGGGGGAACATCCGGGGGAGCCATGGCCCGCCGGCTTATCACGGTGCCCCTGGCGGCCTGACAGGGCTGCTATCCTCCCCGGAATGTCGCGGCCCCCCGCGGACCCTCCCGCCATGCCGTCGCTGCTGGTGTTCGCCGTGGCGGTGCTGCTGTTCGGCTCGCCGCTGCGCCGGCTGTGGCTGGCTGAAGGGGCTCCCGCTTCGCTTCCCTTCATCGTGTGGCTGGGCGTCATCGCCCTGGGCGGGTGGGTGGCGCACCGGAGCCTGCGCCCATGACGCTGGGGCCAGGCCCGCTCGTCGTCGCCTCCGTGGCCTACCTGGGCGTGCTGTTCCTGGTGGCCTACGCGGCGGAGAAGGGCCGCATCTCCCCGCGCATCACGCAGCACCCGCTGACGTACGCGCTGGCCCTGGGCGTGTACGCCACGTCCTGGTCCTACTTCGGCAGCGTGGGCTACGCGGCCCGCCATGGCTTCCGCTACCTGGGCATCTACCTGGGCCTCACGCTCGCGTGCCTGCTCGCCCCCGTGTTGTGGCGTCCGCTGCTGCGGCTGACGCGCGAGCTGCAGCTCACCTCGCTCGCGGACCTGCTCGCCTTCCGCTACCCCGGCCAGGTGACGGGCACGGCGGTGACGCTGTTCGCGCTGGCCGGCAGCCTGCCCTACCTGGCGCTCCAGATTCGCGCCGTCGTGGAGTCCGCGCGCCTCTTGAGCCCCGCGGCGGCCCCAGCGCTGGTGGGGCCCGGCTTCTGCGGCGTGCTCATCGTCTTCTCGCTCCTCTTCGGTGCCCGCCACCCTGCCCCGCGCGAGCGGCATGAAGGGCTGATGCTGGCCATCGCCTTCGAGTCCGGCGTGAAGCTGCTGGCGCTGCTCATCGTCGCGGGCTGGTGCGTGGTGTCCGTCTTCGGCGGCCTGGGCGGGCTCAATGACTGGCTCACCCGCCACCCCGAAGCGGTGGAGGCCCTCCAGCGGCCCGCGCGCGACGCGTCCTGGGCGCCGCTGCTGGTGCTCTCCACCATCGCCGCGTTCCTCACGCCCCGGCAGTTCCACGTGGCCTTCACGGAAGCGCCCGAGCGCGACGGGCTGGCCACCGTCGCGTGGGCCTTCCCGCTGTTGATGCTGCTCATCAACGCGGCGGTGCCCGTGCTGCTGTGGTCCGGCGAGGCGCTGGGTCTGCCCTGGCCCGCGGACTTCCACGTCCTCTCCGTGCCCATCACGAAGGGCGCCCCGCTGCTGGCGCTCATCGCCTTCCTGGGCGGCGTGTCCGCGGCGAGCGCCATGGTCATCGTCACCACGCTCGCGCTCGCGCCCATGTGCCTGACGCACCTGGTGCTGCCGCTGGGCACCACGCGCGGACGGGACGACCTCTACGGGTGGTTGTTGTGGGCCCGGCGCGTGCTCATCGCCGTCATCATCCTCGCGGGCTACGGCTTCTACCGGCTGCTGAACGCGCGGGCGACGGGGCTGGTGGACCTGGGGCTCGTGTCCTTCGTGGCCACCGCGCAGTTCGCGCCGGGCGTGCTGGGGCTCTTGATGTGGCCCAAGGCCACGCGCGCGGGGCTGCTCGCGGGGCTGCTGGCGGGCGGTGCGACGTGGGCCCTCACGCTCCTGGCCCCGCTGTGGGAGCCGCCGTCACTGGTGGCCTGGACCAACCAGGTCTCCGTGAACCTGGGCTTCAGCGCGGAGGAACCCTGGGGCTTCGCCACCTTCACCTCGCTGGCCCTCAACTCCCTGTGTTTCGTGGCGGTGTCGCTCGTCACGCGCCAGTCGGTGGAGGAGAAGGAGGCCGCGCGGGTGTGCACGCGCGAGGCGCCGGGGCTCGCGAAGGGCAGCGTGGCGGCCAGCTCCCCCGACGAGTTCCGCCGGCAGCTGGAGCCCGTGCTGGGCGCGCAGGTGGCCGCGGCGGAGGTGGACCGCGCGCGCGAGGCGCTGGAGATGTCCCCCGACGAGCGCCGGCCCGCGGAGCTGCGCCGCCTGCGCGACGGCGTGGAGCGCAACCTCTCCGGCCTCATCGGTCCGGTGCTGGCGCGGCTCGCGGTGGGCGAAGCGCTGCGGCTGGACCCCGGCGCACGCACGGCCCTGGCGGATCAACTGCGCTTCGTGGAGGAGCGGCTGCGCGACGCGCGCGACATGCGCGGCCCGTTGCGCGAGCTGGAGGTCGTGCGCCGCTACCTCTACCGCATCCTGGAGGACCTGCCCCTGGGCGTGTGCGCCATGGGTCCTGACGGCGAGGTCGTCATCTGGAACGCCGCGCTGGAGGCGCTGTCGGGCGTGCCCATGGACTCCGCACGGGGCGTGCCGCTCGCGCGCCTGCCGGAGCCCTGGGGGCCGCTGTTCGCGGAGCTCGCGCGTGCCCCTGGCGGCGACAACGAGGTGCGCGTGACCGTGGGCGGAAAGCAGCGCTTGCTGCGTCTGCACCGCTCGCGGCTGGCGCCTTCGGACGACACCAGCGGCGGGGAGACGGGCATCACCTTCCTGGTGGAGGACTGGACGGAGCGCAAGGCGGTGGACGCGCGGCTCGCGCACCAGGACCGGCTCGCGTCGCTGGGCCGGGTGGCCGCGGGCGTGGCGCATGAGATTGGCAACCCGCTCACCGCCATCGCCAGCATCAGCCAGAACCTCAAGTATGAATTGGAGGACCCGGAGGCCGTGCGCGAGCGCGTGGGGCTCATCCTCCAGCAGTGCCGCCGCATCGACACCATCGTCCGGGCGCTGGTGGGCTTCGGGCACTCGGGCACGGTCGGCGGCGAGTCCCGGCCCTTCACGCGCGTGGCGGTGGGCCCGCTGCTCGCGGAGGCCGCGCAGCTGGCCCGGCTGTCTCGCAAGGCGCGCGACGTGGCGTGCACGCACCAGAGCCCGGACGGGCTGGAGGTGCGCGGCGACGCGCAGCGGCTGGAGCAGGTGCTGGTGAACCTCTTGACCAACGCCATCGACGCGTCGCCCGCGGGCTCGCGCGTGGACCTGTTGGCGGAAGCCTCGGGAGACCAGGTGCGCATCCAGGTGGAGGACCGGGGACACGGCATCGTCCCGGAGCTGTCGCAACGCATCTTCGAGCCGTTCTTCACCACCAAGCAGCCCGGCGAAGGCACCGGCCTGGGCCTCACATTGGTGGAGGGCATCGTGCGCGAGCACGGCGGCACGCTGCGCATCGAGGCCCGCCAGGACGGCGGCACCCGCGTGACGCTGAGCCTGCCTCGCGCTGACGTATTGAAGCAGGAGGCCTCCGCTTGAGCCGCATCCTGGTCATCGAGGACGAACCCATCATCCGCACGGAGCTGCGACGGCTGCTCACCCGCGCGGGCCATGACGTGGCGGAAGCGGGCGCCGTGCCGGAAGCTGCGGCCGAGCACACGCTGGACGCCTTCGACCTGGTCATCTCCGACTTGCGCCTGCCCGGGCCGCCGGGCACGGACATCATCGCGCTGTGTCCGGGCGTGCCGGTGCTCATCATGACCAGCTTCGCCACGGTGAAGTCCGCCGTGGACGCGATGAAGCTGGGCGCGGTGGACTACATCGCGAAGCCCTTCGACCACGACGAGCTGCTGCTCCAGGTGGAGCGCGTGCTGCGCGAGGGCCGCCTCACCCGCCAGAACGCCGCCCTCAAGCGCGAGGTGGAGCAGACCTGGTCCCCCGGCGGCATGGTGGGCAACTCCCCCGCCATGCGCGACGTGTTCGAGCGCGTGCGCAAGGTGGCCCCCTCCGCCGCCACCGTGCTGGTGCTGGGCGAGTCCGGCACCGGCAAGGAGCTGGTGGCCCGCGCCGTCCACGCGCAGAGCCCACGCGCGGAAGGCCCCCTCATCGCGGTCAACTGCGCCGCCATCCCCGAGGGCCTGCTGGAGAGCGAGCTGTTCGGCCACGAGAAGGGCGCCTTCACCGGCGCGCAGGCCGCGCACGCTGGACTTGTAGAGGCCGCGCACGGCGGCACGCTCTTCCTGGATGAGATTGGGGAGCTGCCCGCGCCCGCGCAGGCGCGCCTGTTGCGCATGCTCCAGGACGGCGAGGTGCGGCGGGTGGGCGCCACGCGCTCGCGCAAGGTGGACGTGCGCATCCTCGCGGCCACGCACCGCGACCTGCCCCGCCGCGTGCAGGAGGGGCTGTTCCGCCAGGACCTCTACTTCCGCCTGCGCGTCGTGGAGATCCGCCTGCCACCCCTGCGCGAACGCGGCGAGGATGTTCCCGCGCTGGCCAGGCACCTGCTGGAGCGGGCCAGCCGCCGGATGGGACGCCCGCCCGCGTCGCTGTCCCCGGACGCGCTCGCGGCCATCGCGCAGCACCCGTGGCCGGGCAACGTGCGCGAGCTGGAGAACGCCATCGAACGCGCGGTCATCCTCGCGGACGGGCCGCTCATCACCGCCGACCTGCTGGCGCTGGAGCCGCCGGGCGGACCGAGCACGGACGGCAGCCCGCCCGTGCTGGAGGAGACGGACTTCCCAACCGTCCCGGCGAGCGAGGATCCACGCTCGCCGGACTCCATGGAGGAGTACTTCCGCCGCTTCGTGATGGAGCACCAGGACCGCATGGGCGAGACGGAGCTGGCGCGCCGGCTGGGCATCAGCCGCAAGACGCTCTGGGAGAAGCGCCAGCGGCTGGGCATCCCGCGCACCCGCGCCTGAAGCTCCGGCGCGTCACCCGAGCCCCCGGGCCGGTGTTACGACGCAGTGCACGAATCGTTACGGGGGGTAACGCCCTGTCACCTTCCGCCACATCCTGACGCGGCGAGCCAACCTCCAAGGTCCTGAAACCCGGAGCGCGCCCGGGTGGAACGGGCGTTGCTCAGGGGATGGGGACCCATGCGCCCCGTCCTCCATCTCCTGCCGCGGTTTCTGGTGCTCACGGCCCTGCTGACCGCGCTGCCGGCGGCGGCGGGCAAGATTCAAATCACCGAGGACGCGGTCCTCAACGTGGACGTGCTGCTGCATCCGCAGATGCAGCTCGTCAAGGACGGCGCGCCCACGGGCGGCGTGGGCACGGACTTCTTCCTGCGCCGCGTGCGGCTGCTCGTCTTCGGGTCCATCACGAAGAAGCTGTCGTTCTTCATCGACACGGACCAGCCGACCTTCGGCAAGAACGGCGACTACAACGTCGCCTTCTACATCCAGGACGCCACGGTCGCGTACGAGTTCGCCGACAAGACGTGGGTGGAGGCGGGCTTCATCCTCGCGCCGCTGTCGCACCACGCGCTGCAGGGCGCCATCGCGCTCCAGACGGTGGACTACCACTCCGACCTCATCCGCTACCCGCCAGGCGTGGGCAAGGTGTGGCGCGACATGGGCGTGCAGGTGCGCGGCTTCGCGGGCCCCTGGACGTACCGCGCCGCCATCCTCAACGGCGTGGAGGGCGCGAAGCTGGAGAACGGCCAGACGGTCAACGCGGACGACCTGCCGCGCGTCGTGGGCCACGCCCGCTACAACGTCTGGGGCCACGAGTACGACCAGTTCCTGCGCGGCATCTACTTCACGGACCAGCCCATGCTGTCGTTTGGCGTGGGCGGGGACTACCAGTACGGCGCCATCGCCACCGCCTCCGGCATCCACTCCGCGGTGGCCATGGCGGCGGACGTGTTCCTGGACATCCCCATCGGCGACAACCAGGAGTTCGTCTTCCAGAGCAACGTCTTCTCCTGGCAGCAGGGCTTCGACAACGTGCGCAGCGGCACCGGCTTCTTCGTGGAGCTGGGCTACCGCATCGGCATCGTCGAGCCCGTCTTCAGCAGCGAGTACTTCAACGGGCGCGTGCCGTCGACGGACCTGCTCACGTTCAAGCCCGGCCTCAACCTCTGGTTCCAGAAGCACACCTTCAACCTGAAGACGGAGGTGGCCGTGTCGCGCGTGGGAGACATCGCCCATACGACCACGGGCATCACCGGCACCGCCCAGCTCCAGCTCTTCTACTGAGGACTCCCCCCATGGCCACCGACACGGACTCGCTCTTCCAGCCGAAGGAAGCCTTCCGCCGTACCGCGCACGTGAAGAGCCTGGAGGAGTACCAGCGCCTCTACCGTCAGAGCCTGGATGCCCCGGACGCCTTCTGGGGCGAACAGGCCCGGCAGCTCACCTGGTTCCACCCGCCGGAGTCCATCCGCGAGGTGAACGAACAGGCCGCGGACTTCGCCTGGTTCGTGGGCGGCAAGCTCAACGTCACCGTCAACTGTGTGGACCGCCACGCGAAGGCGCGCCCGGACAAGGCCGCCATCCTCTGGGCGAAGAACACGCCCGGCGAGTACGAGACCATCACCTTCCGCGACCTCGCGCACCACGTGAACCGCCTGGCCAACGTGCTCAAGGCGCACGGCGTGCGGAAGGGCGACCGCGTCATCGTCTACCTGCCCATGATTCCGGAGCTGGTGTACTCGCTGCTGGCGTGCGCGCGCATCGGCGCGGTGCACTCGGTGGTGTTCGCGGGCTTCTCCGCGGACTCGCTGCGCGAGCGCGTGCTGGACTCCGGCGCGAAGGTCGTCATCACCGCCAACGAAGGCCCGCGCGGCCCCAAGAGCGTGGCCACCAAGGCCATCACCGACGAGGCTCTGGAGGGTCTGTCCCAGGTGGCGTCCGTACTCGTCGCGCGCCGCACGCCCAAGGAAGTGCCCATGCGCGAGGGGCGCGACCACTGGCTGGACGTGGAGGTGCGGAAGCACCGCGGCGTCTGCCCCGCGGAGTGGATGGACGCGGAGGATCCGCTCTTCATCCTCTACACCTCCGGCTCCACCGGGAAGCCCAAGGGCGTGCTGCACACGACGGGCGGATACCTCGTCTACGCGAACACCACGTTCCGCTACATCTTCGACACGCAGCCGGACGACGTGCACTTCTGCACCGCGGACGTGGGCTGGGTGACGGGCCACTCGTATCTCGTGTACGGCCCGCTCTCCACCGGCACCACCACGGTCCTCTTCGAGTCCACGCCGACGTGGCCGGACGCGAGCCGCCTCTGGCAGGTGGTGGACGACCTGAAGGCCACCACGCTCTACACCGCGCCCACCGCGCTGCGCTCGCTCATCAAGGAGGGCGACAGCTTCGTCACGAAGTCGTCCCGCAAGTCGCTGCGCCTGTTGGGCAGCGTGGGCGAGCCCATCAACCCGGAGGTCTGGCGCTGGTTCCACGACGTGGTGGGCGAGGGCCGCTGCCCCGTGGTGGACACCTGGTGGCAGACGGAGACGGGCGGCATCCTCATCGCGCCGCTACCGGGCGCGACGCCCTGCAAGCCCGGCAGCGCCACCCTGCCCTTCTTCGGCGTGGAGCCGGTGCTGGTGGATGAAGAGGGCCGCAAGCTGGAGGGCAACGGCGTCAGCGGCAACCTGTGCCTCGCGCGCTCGTGGCCGGGCCAGGCGCGCACGCTGTACGGCCACCACTCGCGCTTCGTGGAGACGTACTACGCGCGCTTCCTGCCGCTGTACTTCACCGGCGACGGCTGCCGCCGCGACGAGGACGGCTACTACTGGATCACCGGCCGCGTGGACGACGTGCTCAACGTGTCCGGCCACCGCCTGGGCACCGCGGAGGTGGAGAGCGCGCTCGTCGCCCACGAGGCCGTCGCCGAGGCCGCCGTGGTGGGCTTCCCGCATGACTTGAAGGGCACGGGCGTGTGCGCCTTCGTCACGGTGAAGCCGGACTTCCTGCGCACCCCGGACGAGAAGATGGTGGGCAGCTTGCGCGAGCAGGTGCGGCACGTGATTGGCCCCATCGCCACGCCGGACCGGGTGGTGCTGGTGTCGGGCCTGCCCAAGACGCGCTCCGGGAAGATTCTGCGCCGCATGCTCCGCAAGATCGCCGGCGGCGAGACGGAGAACCTGGGCGACGCGAGCACGCTCGCGGACCCCACCGTGCTGGATGAGCTGCTCACCAAGGGCCTGCCTCCCGCCCCGCGCCGCTGAAGTCCCCTCGCGGTCCCTTTCACGCTTCGCAAGGAGGAACACCGATGTACGGCAATTCCAAGGACGAGGCGTTGAAGGCGCTCGCCGCGCGGCGCTGGCGCGTGGCCGGCGCGCTGACGGTGGCGATGCTGGTGGTCTACCTGGGCTTCATCCTGCTGGTGGCCTTCAACCGGCCGCTGATGGGTCACCAGTTCGTGCCGGGGCTGTCCGTCGGCATCGTGCTGGGGGCGCTCACCATCCTCTGCGCCTGGGTGCTGACGGGCGTCTACATGAGCTGGGCCAACCGCAAGTACGACAGCGCCCTCGACGAACTGCGCCGCTGAAAGGCCACCCATGAATCCCACGACCACGGGCACGCAGATTGGCCAGCCCAACACCACGGCCATCGTCTTCTTCCTCCTCTTCGTCAGCATCACGCTGGCCATCACCTGGTGGGCGGCACGCAAGACGAAGACGACGTCGGAGTTCTTCGCCGCCGGTGGCGGCATCAGCGCGGGGCAGAACGGCTTCGCGCTGGCGGGCGACTTCATGAGCGCCGCCAGCTTCCTGGGCATCGCGGGGCTCGTGGCCACGTCCGGCTTCGACGGGCTCATCTACTCCGTGGGCTGGCTGGTGGGCTGGCCCGTGGTGACCTTCCTCATCGCGGAGCCCCTGCGCAACCTGGGCAAGTACACCTTCGCGGACGTGGTGGCCTACCGCCTGAAGCAGACCCCGGTGCGGCTGTCCGCCGCGGTGGGCACGCTCACCGTCGTCGTCTTCTATCTGATTGCCCAGATGGTGGGCGCGGGCAACCTCATCCGCCTGCTGTTCGGCCTCTCCTATGAGACGGCCGTCGTCATCGTGGGCGCGGTGATGATCCTCTACGTGTTGTTCGGCGGGATGATCGCCACCACGTGGGTGCAGATCGTGAAGGCGGTGCTGCTGCTGGGCGGCGCGACGGCGCTGGCCATCTCGGTGCTGTGGCAGTTCGGCTTCAGCCCCGCGGCGCTCTTCAGCGAGGCGGTGAACCGCTACGGGCCGGAGGCGCTGGCGCCGGGCAAGCTGGTGTCCAACCCGCTGGAGACCATCTCCCTGGGCCTGGCGCTGATGTTCGGCACGGCGGGCCTGCCGCACATCCTGATGCGCTTCTACACGGTGCCCAACGCGAAGGCGGCGCGCACGAGCGTCTTCTACGCCACGGGCCTCATCGGCTTCTTCTACCTGGTGACGTTCATCCTGGGCTTCGGCGCGTCCGTGCTGGTGGGCCGTCAGGCCATCGTGAGCGTGGACAAGGGCGGCAACATGGCGGCGCCCATGCTGGCGGAGGTGGTGGGCGGCACGGGATTCCTGGGCTTCATCTCCGCGGTGTCCTTCGCCACCATCCTCGCGGTGGTGGCGGGCCTGACGCTGTCGGGCGCGGCGGCGCTGTCCCACGACCTGTGGTCCAGCGTGGTGCGCAAGGGACACGCGCCGGAGGCGGAGCAGCTCAAGGTGGCGCGCATCGCCAGCCTCGCGCTGGGCATCCTGGCCATCATCCTGGGCGTCGTCTTCAAGAACCAGAACGTGGCCTTCATGGTGGGACTGGCGTTCGCCATCGCGGCGAGCGCGAACTTCCCCGCGCTGCTGCTGTCCATGCTGTGGAGGGGCTTCACCACCAAGGGCGCGGTGGCCAGCATGCTCACCGGGTCCATCAGCGCGGTGCTGCTCATCTTCCTGTCGCCCACGGTGCAGGTGGAGCTGTTGGGCAACGCGTCCGCCCTCTTCCCGCTGAAGAACCCGGGCATCGTCACCATCCCGCTGTCCTTCATCGTCGGCTGGGTGGTGTCAGTGCTGGCGCCGGAGGCGGAGGCGTCCGCGCGGTTCGCGGAGGTGGAGCACCGCATGCACGTGGGCGCGGCGGTGACGCCCCCGGTGACGGTGCCCACGGGCGTGGCGGGCACGGTACCCCCCGGCATCCCGGAGGCACCCCAGAAAGTTTGAAAGCTGCTCGGCGGTCCTTCACGGCTTCTTCCTCGACGTGAAGGACAGGGCGGAACCCGGGAGTTTCCAAAGGGGCTCGGGTTCCGCCTTTCTTTTTCGTGATTACTTCCCGCGCGTGAGCGGGAGCACGTCGTTCACCAGGTGCACGAGCACCTTGCCGGGCTCCTCCTCGTGCACCATGTGCGCGGAGTCCTCGAACCAGACGAGCTTCTTGGACGGGGCCTGGACGGTGGGGTACCAGGCTTCCAGCAGCTGCGCGGACGTGGTGCGGTCATGCCGGCCGTGGAAGAAGACGACGGGCACGGCAAAGCGGTGGGCCTTCGTGAGGTTCAGCTGGGTGATGGGTCCCCAGAACGCCGCGAGGCTCAGGTCCAGGCCCTCGTCGCGCGCCTGCATGTCCTTGTCGGTGACGTCCGGGCTGTAGCGCCAGACCTGTGCGCCGTGCCAGTCCGGCGCGCGCCAGCCGTGGCTCTCATAGTGCGTGCGCCAGCGGCGCTCCTTGTGCAGATTGGCCAGCGTGCGCGCGGGGTCCTTGGGGTCCGGGAACGGGGCGATGGACTCCAGGTCCGCGACGGCCTTCGCGTTGCCGTCCGCCTTCGCCGCGGCGAGCGTGGCCTCGTAGCCCAGGACTTCGTTCTTCGGCACGTCCACCCCCTGCCCGATGCCCACGTACACGTCGAACCAGTCCGGGTGCTTCTGCGCGAGCCGCACGCCCAGCACCGTGCCCCAGCTGTGGCCCACGAGCACGATGCGCTTCTTGCCGTACGTCTTGCGCAGGTACGCGACGACCTCCTCCGCGTCCGCGACCATGCGGTCCACCGTCATGGTGGGGCGCACCTTGTCCGGCGGGTTGAGGGCGTACGTCTTGCCCGCGCCGCGCTGATCCCAGTGGGCGACGGTGAAATATTCCTCCCATTCGCCCTGGTAGAAGTACGCGGTGGGCAGCGCGGTGAAGCCCGGCCCGCCGTGCAGGAAGAGCAGCAGCGGGTTGTCCTTGTGGCGCCCGCGCACCGAAATCCACTGGTCGATGCCTCCGATGCGCACGGCCTCCGCCTTCTCGATGCCATCCGTGAGCACGCTGCGGCGGGCTTCGCGCATGACCTCCTGCGGCGTGGGCGGCGCTTTCTGCGCGGCGGCCGGGAGGGCCGTGAGCGACAGGCCCAGGCCGAACAGGGAGAGGGAGACGCGCTTCGAGGTGCCGTTCAGGGTCCGCATGTCCCTTGAACGGACGACCCCTACCACCCATTGCCTGGACGTGGGTCAGGGACGGGTGCGCAGCGATTCCTGGAGCGACCGCAGCGGCCCCTGGTCCACGCGGATGCGTCCTCGCGTGGGGAGATCCAGGTCCAGGAGGGTGAACATCACGGCGGTCAGGATGACCACGAACAGGGCCCAGGAGAGGACCCCGCGCACGCGCGCCTCCGGCCGGTAGCCCAGGAGCACGCCGGAGCCGAACATCCCGATGAGCAGCAGGGCGAGGATGGTGGGCGGGATGAGGTTGTGGGCCGCCGACAGGCGCTCGTCGGCGACGTCGAACACGTCATTCATCGCCTGGGTGACGAGGATGAGCACGGGGGCCTCCATCTGGGGCGCCAGCGCCTCCAGCCGCGCCCAGAGCTCCGACTGGAGCGACTCCGACTCCTGGAGCAGCTTCGCGAAGGCGGCTGGCTCATTCGCGACTTCGTGCCCCTCCAGGCGAAGGTCGGTGTAGCGGCGCAGCCAGGCGCGCGTCTCGCCGCGCGAGGGCTCGGGAAGGAAGCCGAGGCGCAGATAGAGCGTGCCGATGGCGTTCGCCTCCTTCACCACGAGGGCGCGGCGCAGCGAGTACCGGTCCGCGGCCATGGAGAAGGAGAAGGCCAGCAGGAGCGCCACCAGCCCGAGCACCGACGCCTGGAGCGCCGACACGTCGCCGAGCTCCGGCCTCCGGTGACTGAGCCGGTAGCCGGCCTCCAGGCTCAGGAAGAGCAGGCCCATCACCATCAGGGCGAGCGGCCGCACGGGGATGACGTCGAGGATTTCCATCATGCGCCGGAGCCGCTCCGCGCCATGGACAGGGCGGACGGGAACGTCAGGCCGGGAACCGGCCCTGGCAACGCGGCCGCCGGTCCAGGGCACTGGGACGCTGTTGAACGTTCCCAAGGGGATTGCGCCTAAGCTGCGCGGCCTGTGGACCGTCCCTCCGAACAGAGCCCCCCGAGCGGCTTCCGCGCCCGCCTGCACACGATCATCTTCGAAGCGGACACCCCGGCGGGGAAGGCGTTCGACATCGCCCTGCTCTGGGCCATCGTGTTCAGCGTGGCGGCGGTGATGCTGGAGAGCGTCGCGCAGGTGCGCGCGGAGCATGCCCACGCGCTACACGTGGCCGAATGGGTCTTCACGGTGCTGTTCGCACTGGAGTACGTGCTGCGGCTCATCGCGGTGCGCCAACCGCTGCACTACGCGCGCAGCTTCTTCGGCATCGTGGACCTGATGGCGCTGTTGCCGTCGTTCCTGAGCGTGCTGTTCCCGGGCGCGCAGACACTGCTGGTCATCCGCGTGCTGCGCCTGTTGCGCGTCTTCCGCATCCTCAAGCTGGGGCACCTGCTGGGTCAGGCGGAGGTGCTGCTCACGGCGCTGCGCGCGAGCCGCCCGAAGATCATCGTCTTCCTGGGCACGGTCTTGAGCATCGACGTCATCATGGGCGCCGTCATGTACATGGTGGAGGGTGAGGAGCACGGCTTCGACAGCATCCCCCGCTCCATGTACTGGGCCATCGTGACGATGACGACGGTGGGCTTCGGGGACATCACGCCCAAGACGGTGACGGGGCAGTTCCTCGCGTCCATCCTGATGGTGATGGGCTACGGCATCATCGCGGTGCCCACGGGCATCGTGTCGGTGGAGCTCGCCGCCGCTACGCGTCAGCCGCTGAATACCCAGGCGTGTCCGGGCTGTGGCGCACAGGGTCATGACCTGGATGCGCGCTTTTGCAAACGCTGCGGCACGGCATTGGACTGGGCCCCCTCGCGGACCACCGGGTGAATCTGTCTAGGATGGCCCGGCATGGCCCGCGCCATCGACACGCCCGAGCTGGACGAGGAACGGCTGGTCCACCAGTTCCCCGACATCAACCGCAAGGCGGTGGGCGCGTTCTACACGCCCGCGCCCATCGTGGAGCGCACGCTCGCGCTGGCGCTGTCACACCTTGGGGCCGGGCCGCTCACGGTGGTGGATCCGGCCTGTGGCGCGGGGGCCTTCCTCGCCGCCGCCGCGCGGCACCGTCCGGACGCGAGGCTGTGCGGCCTGGAGCTGGATGCCGGCGTCGCGCGCCTGTGCCAGGCCCGAGTGCCGGGCGCGGACGTGCGCGTGGGGGACGCGCTCCGGGGTGGGCTGGAGCCGCTGCTCGCGGAGACGCCGGAGGGGCACGCTGAGTTGTGGGTGGGCAACCCGCCCTACAACGGCACGTCCGCGGTGCTGAAGGACGCGGCCTGCTACGCGCGGCTGCGCGCCCTGGTGCCTCTGGAGATGCCGCCGGGCACGAGCCTCCGGGACGACTTCGCGTTCTTCCTCCTCGTCGCCATGAAACGGCTGACGGCCCGGCCGGGAGTGCTGGCCTTCATCACGCCCGCGAGCCTGCTGGAGTCGTTCATCTACGCGCCGCTGCGCCACGCATTGTTGCAAGCGCTCCACCTGCGCGAGGTGGTGGACCTGGGCCCGGGCATCTTCACGGGCACGCAGGTGCGCACGTGCATCACGGTGTGGACGTCGCGCTCCAACGCGGACGCCTCTCCGCCCCGCTACGAGCACAAGGGCGTGGGCCAGTGCTTCACACCCGAGGCGCCCGAGTGGCGGCTCTCCCCCATCGCGCGGGAGGCCGCCGCGCTGGACGCGGACTGGAGGGCCCGGGGCGAGCTGCTCACCACGCTCATCCCGGTGAGCCTACCCGGGGTGAAGACGCGCTTCGACGAGCTGCTGGTGGACGCGGACCGGGAGCGGATGCTCGCGCGCCTCCGGGCCTTCTGCTCCGCGACACAGGACACGCTGGAGGACTTCGCGCGGGAGCACGGATTGGAGCCCGCGCTGCTGCCCAAGCTGCGCGCGCTGAAGCAGGGGCCAGCGCTGGAGGTGGACACAAGCCACGTGCGCCCGTTCTTCCGCTACGGCGGCGCGAGGCACCGGGGCGCCGTGCCTCCGGAAGCAAAGGCGTTCTGCTACCTGGACCGGCGGCTGATTCCCCGGGGAGACCACCGGCTGCGCGGTCCGTATGATCCGCACGAGGAGGCGGTGAAGCTCCTGTTCAACGTGCGCGAGCTGCCCCTGTCCGCGGCGCTGCTGGAGGAGCCCGGCTGCGTGCACGACCACCGCCACGCGCGGTTCGCGCCGCTGTACGTGCCCCAGCGCGTGCGGGACGAAGGCCTGGGCATCACCCGAGGCGCCAGGTCCCGCGAGTCCCTGGGCCCGCTGGTGCCGAACCTGTCACCCCGCGGCATCGCCTGGGCGGAAGGACTGGGAGGGCCGGAGGCGGCGTTCCGCGCGGTGATGCGCTTCCTGAACGGGACGCAGGTGCAGCGTGTATGGGCGCCCGCGTTCGGAGCGTCCCGGGTGGTGCCGGTGCCGCTGGAGGGCCCGCTGCCGGAGTGATGACTCCCCATCACCGGACGCATGCGGGAGTGGACATTCCCCTGCGAAGGACGCGGCGGGTGGGTAGTGTCCAGCGCCGCTGCATTACCCATTCCAGGAGTCTTTGAAACCATGACGATTCGTCCCCTGCTTGTCGCTGCCGCGCTGTTCACCACGCCCGCCCTGGCCCAGGACGCCGGGACGCCGGCCCCCGCGGACGCGGGCGCGAAGCCCGCCATCAAGAAGGGCGAGACGGTGAAGGCGACGCTGAAGGACGCCCAGGGCAAGGACGTGGGCGAGGTGACGATGGAGCAGGCCCCCAAGGGCGTGCTGGTGAAGGGCACGCTGATGAACCTGCCCGCGGGCGAGCACGCCTTCCACATCCACGAGACGGGCAAGTGCGAGGCGCCCGAGTTCAAGACGGCGGGCGGCCACTTCAACCCGACGAAGAAGCAGCACGGCGCACTGTCGCCCAAGGGCCAGCACGCCGGTGACCTGCCGAACCTCTACGTCCCCCAGGACGGCAAGGTGCAGTTCGACGTCTTCCTCGCCGACCTCAAGCTGAAGTCGCTGCTCGACAAGGACGGCTCCGCCGTCATGGTCCACGCCAAGCTGGACGACTACCGCACCGACCCGACCGGCGACGCCGGTGGCCGCATCGCCTGCGGCGTGGTGGAGAAGGCGGAGTAGTCACTGCATCACGGCCGGGGCCTGCTCATCAGGCATCGGCCCGCACCACCTCGCCATGGGCCATGGCTTGAGGCAGCCCCGTGCGGACCAGGACGGGAGGACTGACCGCGCCGCCTTCCGCGTCAGTCATCGCCTGGAGCCACCAGGAAACCATCATGGTGAAGGTCAGGGGCTGGATGTCCCGGGGCCCACTCCCGACGCGCTCGTAGTAGGGCCCCAGGATGTGCGTGGCATCGAGCACCCACGTGGGCATGCCCCGCCCCTTCACCTGGGATGGCTCCCAGCCATAGAGCAAGTCCGGAGTGATCAGCAGGAAGGTAACCGTCCGGCCAACGACGTGCCGTGAGGGATTGCCGGGGTAGCGGCGCGCAGCGGACGCTTCCGGGCATGGCGAAGCAGGTGGAGAAGCCGGAGTGGGCGCGCGTCGCGGAAGCCTTCGAGGC
>NZ_RAVX01000041.1:0-21614 GCF_003611605.1 Corallococcus sp. AB011P | reverse complement strand
CCCGCTCGGGTGCAGCCGCCCCAGCGCGATATCGCGCTCGATTTGCGCCTCCACATAGGCCACGAGTCCTCCCCGTCCCATCCCCATCCCCTTCCTCGTCCCAGCATCGCCATCCAACCACAGGGGTCTGACATGGATGTGCGGGCCCACCCTCCGCGTCGATTGCCGGGCCAGCGCGCCCCCGGGCCGCATGGGGCGAAAACCTGTCCGACAGTCGGACAAGTTCGTGGGCCCCAGGCGGCGAAAACCTGTCCGACAGTCGGACAAGTTCGTGGGCCCCAGGCGGCGAAAACCTGTCCGACAGTCGGACAGGTTTTGAGGGAACCGGCCCCGGGCGGGCGCCTCTGTCCGTGCCCTCATTCTGGTGCCCGCGCACGCACGACGTCGCGGCTGCCGCCGTGCTCCGCGAGGCGTGCGGCCCCGGCTTCATGCAGTGCGGACCTGTCCGACAGTCGGACAGGTTTTGAGGCCACCGTGCCCGGGCGGGCGCCTCTGCTCGTGGGCCCGCCTTGGCGTCCGCTTGAGTTCCCGTTGTGGCCCACCGCGGCGCTCCGCGAGGCGCGCGTCCTCGCGGAGGATTTGGGGTCGCGGGATGGAGTGACGGACTGCTGGGGCCTTCTCGGGCGCCTCACTCCCGCGGTGGCCTCCCCGCTCAGTACTCGTGCTGGATGAGCCAGAACACCGCGGTGCGGTGCGACACGGGGAAGTACACGATGTAGAGGTTGTGGAAGTCGTGCGCGCCCGCGGCCACCAACGGGTCGTCGTAGAGGTGCGCCACCACCGGCACCTCCGTGCCGTTGCCCAGCTCCTGCGGCAGCACCTGGCCCAGCTCCGGGAAGGCCCACGCGATGCGGCTCGCGAAGTCCGCGTACGTCAGGTCCGGCTGCCGCGTGAACTGCACGCGCTGGTTGGACGACAGCTCCGGCAGCGTGGCGAACGCTCCCTCCACCACCCAGTCCAGCTGCGTGGGCTGCGTGTCCGCCACGGAGGGCACGTTGAACGTCCAGAGGAACTCGTCGCAGGAGTTCTCGCCGGCCTTGCACCGCGCGTGGCCGTCCGCCCGGGCCTCGTTGATGGCGTCGTTGTCCTCCAGCTCCGTGAGCGGCAGCGGGCCCGCGCCGTAGTAGCGCCGGTAGAAGTCCTTGCACACCGGCCACATCCGCGACGTGAACGCCGCCTCGCCGTTGGCGCACCAGGGCTTCTGGCCGGAGGACACCGCGCACTGCGACAGCCAGGCGTCGTGCGCGTCCTGCGCGTCCGTGCACTGGGGCAGCGCCTGCGCCGGCGTCACCTGCTGCGTCTCCACCACGCTCTCGTCACACACCTCGATGCGCGTGGCCACGTCCAGGTCGCACGCGGTGAACAGGTCATCCTGCGCGCAGGCGCCGTTGAGACAGCCCAGTGCCAGGCGGAACTTCTTGCCCGCGCCCGTGCCGGTGCTCACCACCGCCAGGTACTCGCCGCCCTGAGCCAGCGTCAGGCTGGCCACCTTGGACAGCTGGCCGTAGCCCGCGTCGTCGTCCTGCGCGAGCACCGTGGTGCCGTAGCTGCCGCTGGCGTTCTTCGGACCGTAGATGAACAGGCCCGTGTCCAGGTACATGCTGCTGCCCAGGTGCGTGACCTCCAGGCTCACCCTCGCGCCCGCGGCCACGTTGAAGCTGAAGGACAGAGACTGCGGATTCGTCGTGAACTGCGTCTGCACCGCGCCGTTCAGCCCCACCGGACCCAGGTACGCAGTGCTGTCCACGATGTTGCCGCTCGCGGGCACGGGCGGCGGGTACAGGATGGACTGCGTGCTCGCGCCCACCTCCGCGGGCGCTTCTTGCGAAACCACCGGCTCCTGTGACGGACCACACGCCGCCACGAGCAACGACGGCACCAGCCACCACAGCCGATTCCAGGCGTGACGCATACAACACTTCCTTCTTGTCTTTGGGGGATTGCAGCTTTTGAGAGAGAAGGCGTGTTCCACACCCGGAGGTGGGCGTTCAAGTCACAACCGGTTCACGGGGACTGGGGCAGGTCCTGGAACCAGGCGGCGTAGGGCGTGTTCCGCACGAGGCGCCGGTTGAGGTCCGGTGTGCCGTCCGTCCACCACGGAGGGCCCCGCTCTCCCAGGCCCACCTTGGCGCGGTGCACGCGGTTCCGCGCCCGGCGCTCCAGGGCTGCGTCCTTCGCGCGCTTCGCCCGGCCCACGTCGGCTCGGGCCCGCATCAGCGCGGCCACCAGCAGCTCTCGCTGCCGGGGCCCGAGCGCCGGATTGGAGCGGCGCCACAGCCGCCCGTCCACCACCAGGTAGCGTCCATCCGGGGTGGTGGGGGGCGGCGGCTTCGTCACTGCTTCACGGGATACAAGAAGCGCAGGAGGTCACCGAAGCGCGCGCTCCACGCGGCCTCGTTGTGCTGGCCTCCATCCACCACCGTGTACTTGAGGTCGTCGTCCAGCACCCAGCCCTTGGCCACCAACGCGTCGCGCAGCGCCTGCGCATCCGCCACCGTCTCCGCCTCGTCGCCGTCGCCGTCGCCTTCCTTGGTGCCGATGTCCTCCCAGATGCGCAGCGCGGGCTTCGTGGTGAGCGCGTTCACCTGCGAGACAATCTCCCGGTCCGCCCACCACACCGACGGCGACACCACACCCAGCCGGGTGAAGACGTCCGGGTGCTTGAGCCCCAGCGACATGGACACGAGCCCGCCCAGCGACGAGCCCGCGAGCCCCGTGAACTCCGCCTCCGGCTTCGTGCGGAACTTCGCGTCGATGCTCGGCTTCAGCTCCTGGATGAGGAACTGGCCGTACACGTCCGCGCGGCCCGCGTCCGGGTACTTCGGCGGGAAGGGCACGGGCGTGTACTCCGCGAGGCGGTCCTCCCCGGCGTTGTAGATGCCCACGATGATGAGCGGCTCCACCGCACCGGACTCCACCAGCGCCTGCGCCGTCTCATCCACGTTCCACTCCCCGGCGAACGCGGTGCTGACGTCCATCAGGTTCTGGCCGTCGTGCATGTAGAGCACCGGGTAGCGGCGCGTGGGGTCCGCCTCATAGCCGGGCGGCAGCCAGATGATGATGTCGCGCGGCTTGAGCGTCGGGTCCGTGGGCGTGACGTTGCGCAGGTAGCGCACGTCGCCGGTGAGCGGCGGGGGCGGCGGAGGCGTGGTCAGGTCCGCCCAGCCCTTCACCACCACGGGCACGCGCTCGAAGCCGCCGCCGGTGGTGAAGGTGTGGTTGGCCACCTCCGCGCCCGTTTCGCTCTTCTCCACCGTCTCCCACGAGCCGCGCGTCACCTTGAACTCCAGACCCGTGCCCGCCGCGAAGGTGACGGTGCCGGCGTAGGCGTTGTCCACGGCCGGGTAGAGCTCCACCCCCGCGCCATTCCAGTTCCCCAGTTCCGGCTGGTTTCCGGACAGCCACACCTTGGCCCCGGCCGGTGTGATGTCCGGGACCTGGACGATGAACACGGTCCTCGCGCCTGTCTGCCCCCCCTCGGCGCCGAAGCGCTCCACCGTGAGGGCGACACGCTCCTCGTTCTCACGGGCAGTGACGGTGTGGTCCGCCTCCGGTGCCCCCTGGGCATCCAGCGCCACCTGGGGCGTGGGCGCCGTCATCCGCACCGCGTAGGTGAAGGCGGTGCCCTTGGGCAGCCGGGCCTTCAGGCTGAACTGACGGCCGCCCTGGTAGACCAGCTCCAGGCCCCGCCCGTCCGTGCCGCTGAACGTGGCGGTGGGGCCCTGGAGGAAGAGCTCCGCGTCGACCGGGGTCTCCGGCGGGACGGTGAGGTCGAACTGGACGTCGGAGTAGAGCTGCTCGATGGGCTTCGGCTCGTCGGAGGGACAGCCCCAGAGGACCGTCAACGCCAGGACGAGCAGCACGGTGGGCCGTGAGGGCCGCGAGGACGACAAAGACATGGATGGGTGGGCCTCCGGGGGCGGGAACACAAGCCCCTCGTGAAGGCGCACCCTAGCAGCGTGTTCCGACAGCCATCAGTGGGGCCCGAACGCCCCTGAACGGACATCCCATGGGGCTGGCCCCTTGGCAGTTGGTGGACAGTGCCTACCTTGCGCCGCGCACGGGGAACAGGTGGGTCGCATCCCGCCAACCCCCTCAAGCGAAGGAGTCACACTGCATGAAGAAGCTGACGCTGCTGGCCTTGACGCTGAGTGCACTGTCCGTGGGTACGGGTTGCCACCGCAACACCCGCGAGTCCGCCAAGGACGACATGGAGCAGGCGGGCGACAAGGTGAAGGACACGGCCGAGGACGCCGCCGACGCCACGGGCGACGCCGCGGAGAAGGCCGGCGACAAGATCGAGGACGCGACCGACAAGTAGTCATCCGCCGCATCCGCGCGCGGAAGGAAACAAGCACCCCGGACGCCAGCCCCTTCACGGCGCCGGCCTCCGGGGTGTTGTCATGCATCGCGGATCAGCCGTGCGCGGCTAGAAGCCCGCCGCGAAGTCCAAGATGCTCCAGATCAGGCTGATCTGGTGGGACGTGCCCTGCGTCGTGCCGTAATCCGAGACGGTCCTGCCCGGCAGCGCGGGAATCTGGGGGCAGGTCAGCTGGCCGTGGATGGCCTGGGCGTAGCCGTTGGTGACGAGGGCGCTCGCGAAGGTGGAAGTGGAGGGAATCGTCACCTGGCCCGACGTGCTGACCGTGTTGTAGGCGCTGGTGTTCGAGAACGAGACGCCGATGGCGTCCGCGTCGAAGGCGTTGTTCCCGGTGATGACCTGGTTGATGGTCGGCGCGTTGACGTTCACGCGCCAGGTCCCTGCTTCACGCGCGGTGGCCACGCCGCTGATGGTCGTCCGGCCGGAGACGCGGCCCATGTGGTCGAAGCGGGCCTGGCACGGCGAGGTGCAGGGAATGCTGACAGGGAAGGGGAAGCGTACCGGGAACACCCCGCCCGGCCGGTGGATGATGAAGTCCCACCAGTAGAAGTAGATGCGGCGCGAGCACCGCAGTCCCAGCGACAGCTGGCTGGAGCCGGTGACCGTCCGGTTGAGGGTCGGGCCCATGGGGATGGCGTTGGCGCTCAGCGTGTGCTTCGCGCCCGGCCCGTTCCAGCCGTAGATGCTGCGGCCGGAGGTCGACACGAGGATGGACTGGGTGGTGGTGGGCGTGCGCGTCGTCGTGGTCGTCCAGCCGCAGGCGCACGGACCGATGATGGGGTACCACCAGTACCACTGCTGGACGTAGACCATGGCCTCGCCGCGCAGGTGCGGGAAGTCCTTGGACACCTCCTTCACCAGGTCGTACTCGCCCTGGCCAAACTTCGCGTCGAGCTCCGTGAGGACGGCGTCCAGCTCGCTGCTCACGTGCACGACGTCCTTCTCCGACGTGACGCCCTTGGACACGGTGAGGCTGCACTCCTTTTCGGTCGCGCAGTCCAGGTTCACGTCATAGGGCTGGGTGGCCAGCGCCTGACCCTGCGGATCCTCCAGCACCAGCTTCTGCGCCCAGCCCGTCTCCCAGGGCTTGTCCAGCGCGCCGAAGAGCTTCACCTGGGAGACCGCGCCCGCCTTGGGCGTCACGTTCACGCCCGCGTTGGCGGTGTCCTTGCCGTCATAGGAGACGAGCTTCGAGGACTGGGGCAGGTCGTCCTGCCGGTCCGTCCACAGGATGCTCGCGGTCAGCTCCCCGTCCACCAGCGCCACGTCGAGCACGGTGGCGATGTTCGGGCGGACCTCCTGCGGATCCGCGGCGTGGGCCGGCGCGGCCGCGAGCAGCCCTCCGAGCGCGAAGGAGGAGACGGTCAGCGAGCGCAGCCAGGACGGCACGAGGCCAGACAGGCCTCGCGAGGAGTGTTGGGGCATGTGGCAATCCCTTACGGACGAATGGGGGTCCGACCTCCGGCGCGAAGGGCCAGAGGTCGGTCTCCCCTCAGAGCAGGTCCCGTGCCAGGGATTGCGTCATGTCTGCCATTGATGCTGGTTTCGGAGGGAATACGTGGTTTTCCACGATGTTTCCGAAAACGTTGCTTGCGCTGGGGATGTGTCCCTTTGCGCTACGGCGGCCCCGCCGGGTGTAGCGCGGAGGGCTACAGGATGCTGAAGAAGTCCTGGACGCTCTTCTCCATGGAATCCACCTCATTCTCTGGGAGCGTATAGGTGGACTGGATGTCAAAGGCGCGGCCAATGGGACTCAGGCCTCCGCCCGGGCACACCGCGACGCCCTGCACGGCGATGGCGTAGTTGCCCTGTGCCCGGCCGTACGGCTGCCAGGTGCTGGCGTTGCCGTTGTAGGCGTGGAAGGCCTCGCCGGACGTCTGCACGTAGCCTGAGCCGCTGCCCGCGTTGTGCGTGGCAATCCCCCTGTCGAATTCCTGGTCGCCGGTGGGCGCGTAGCGGGTCTCGTTCAGCAGTGGGCTCAGGCCATTGCCCAGGTGGTACTTGCTCTGCTCCATGGCCGACGCGTTGGGGATGGTGGGCGGGGGGAAGGGGGTGGTGCTCTGCGCGGTCGCTTTGCCGGTGATGCGGCCGAAGTGGCTGAACCGGCCGCTGCACGTCCCGGCGCAGGTGCTGTAGACGGGCTGGAGCATGCGCACGGGCTTCACCAGCCCGCCGGGCTGCCGGATGCCGAACTCCTGCGTGAGGATGGAGGCCAGCGACGTGCAGTGGAGGGTCAGGGTGACGCGGCTGCTGCCCTGCGTGGTCAGGCGGGCGTTGGAGGGCTTGTTCTGGGACAGGGGGCGCGAGTACAGGTTGTGCGCCGCGCCCAGGCTCGTTCCCGAGGAGTTGGTGCGCGAGTAGGACGCCTCCCAGGAGCACTGGCAACCCTCGGCGGGGCCGATCTTGATCAGGCCGTGGGCGTAGCTCAGGGCCTCGCCGTACAGCGAGGGCTCACGCCGGGCCACCTCGCGCACCAGGTCGAATTGTTTCGTCCCCATCTCCTTCTCGATGGCGCCGAGGGTCTTCTGCAGGGCGTTGCTCACGTGCAGGACCTCGCGGCTGGCGGAGATGCCCGGCGCGGCCGTCAACTGGCAGGTCTTCTCGTCCTCGCAGGCGAGGCTGACGTCATAGGGCTGGCTGGCCAGCTCCCGGCCCTGCGCCTCACGCACGACGAGCCGCTGGGCCCAGCCCGTCTCCCACGGCTCCTGCACCGCGCCGGACAGCTTCACCTCCACCTCCTCGCCGGCCTTGGGCGAAAGCCGCTCGCCCGCGGTGATCTTCTCCGTGCCGTCATAGGACAGGACCTCCACCTCCCCGGGCAGGGACTTCGACTCCGCGGACCAGCGGATGCGCGCGGTCAGCTCGCCGTCCTGCATGGACACGTTGACGATGGTGGCAGGCATCTCGCGCGTTTCAGCGGCGTGGGCGGGCGCGGCCACGAAGAGGCCGCCCACGGCGAACGAGGAAAGGGCCAGGGCTCGAAGCCAGGGGGCTCGGGAGGAACGACGGTGCATGGTGCTGTCCCTTGGGAAGAGGGGTTCCGCCATTTCTGACATGCGATGTCAGATTTGGCGGCCCGCCCCAAGAGCAGGTTGCGTGCCAGCGAGCCTCATGTCTGTCGCGAGGGATGCGGCTGTAGCGCGAAACGCTACGCGGGCCGGGTCTGCTGCCCCGCCGTGCTAGAAGGGAAGGGTGATTTCCGCTCATCCCGGCCCGGAGCGCGCGGGCGTCGCGCGGCTCGCGTTCGAGCGCTCGGGGCCCCGCACCGTGGTGCGCACCGCGCTGGCGCACAGCCCCTTGCGGCTGCTCACGCCGCGCAACCACGGCCACGCGGCGTGGGCCTATACCAGCTCCTTCGGTGGCGGGCTGGTGGACGGGGACCACCTGCGGCTGGAGGTGGACGTGGCGGACGGCGCGTCGGCGCTGCTCGCGACGCAGGGCGCGAACCGGGTCTACCGCTCGCCCAACGGTTGCCGCAGTGACCTCGTCGCGCGCGTGGGCCGGGATGCGCTGCTGGCCTGGGTGCCGGACCCCACCGTCTGCTTCACCGACGCCCGCTATTCACAGACGTTGGACGTGACGCTGTCACCGGGAGCGTCGCTGGTGCTCGTGGACGTGGTGACGGCGGGCCGCAGCGCCCGGGGCGAGCGCTGGGCCTTCCTGCACTACGCCTCGCGCCTGCGCGTCGCGCGGGAAGGGCGCGCGTTGGTGGATGAGCGCTGGGTGCTGGACCCCGCGCACGGCGCGCTGCCGGAGCGGCTGGGCCGCTTCGACGCGCTGGCGTCCGTGCTGCTGGTGGGGCCCGCGTTGAAGGACGCGCGGGAGGCCCTGGCCGCGCGCGTGGCGGCCCTGCCGGTGAAGCCTCGCGCCCGGGAGGTGGTCTCCGCCAGTCCCCTGGGCGAGGACGGACTGCTGCTTCGCGTGGCGGCCGTGTCGTTGGAGACGCTGCTGGCCACCACGCGCGACTGGCTGTCCTTCCTGCCGGGCCTGCTGGGAGATGATCCGTGGGCCCGGCGGGTGTGACTAATAGCGGGTGATGTCGAACGTGCTGTAGTTCTTGTACAGCTGGTCGATGTGATCCGCCGTCAGGTTGATCGCGTCCTTGTGGTTGTTCGTCTTCCACTCGGCGGTGTTCGCGTCCAGCAGGCGGTTCGGGCCGTCCGTCTTGTGCAGGCCCAGCACGTGGCCTTCCGCGGCCTCGCCCGACTTGCGCAGGCCGATGCGGTAGTGGCCGTTCTCCTTCGTGCCGTCGTACAGCTTCTGCGCGAAGGTGTCGGGGGTGATGGGCTCGAAGTCCTGCACCTTCACGCCCGGGTGGCCGCCGCCACGGCCCGTGCGGAAGTCGTCCACCAGGTGGGAGATGGACTGCTGCTTCTGGGCGATGGCGTCCTTGTCCTGGGTGAGCTGGGCCATCCCCGCCTTGAGCTCCTGGGTCAGCTGGTTGCGCTGCGCCGTCAGCCCCTGGCGCTGCTCCAGCGTCAGGTCCGGGTTGGTGAGCAGCTCGTTGATCTCCTTGCGCTGCGCGCTCTTGCCCTGGAGCTGCTTCACGCTGCCCTCCAGCTTGGAGATGTCATCCAGGTGCGCGCCGTTCAGCTTCGTGAGGGCGTCGCTCTGCAGGTGCTCGGCGTGCTGCTTGTCGATGAGCTTGCCGAAGTGGTTGTCCGTCAGCTTGCCGAACGCCTGCGAGCCCTTCAGCGGGTCACCGCCCGCCTCCTTGCCGGTGCGGATCCACTCGGAGGTCATCGCGCTGCACACGCCCGCGTCCGTGCCGGCGGGCATGTTCGGCTGCTTCAGCATCGGGTGGCCGCCCTGGTCCGTGTAGCGCAGCACCTCCGCGCCCGGATTCTCCAGCTTCATGTCCTCGACGATCTTCTGGATTTCAGGGCGCGGCGTCATGGCCTTGCCCTTGCCCGGCGTGCGGCCCAGGGCCATGTCCGCGATGTCGCTCTCGGAGAGGTTGGGCGACTGAAGCTGCGGACCCTGGAGCGAGTTCGCGTCGATGTTCGGGCGCGACGGCGAGGCCTGCGGGCTGCCGGACGGCTTGAACGCGTCACCCTGGGGCGTCGTCCCGGTGGGCGTTGTCGGCCGGGAGACATTCGGCGAGCCCGTGGGCGACGCGGTGGGTGAGGCCGTGGGCGTCGTCGGCTTCGCGGCAGGAGCGCCCGGCTTCGAGAAGGTCGGCTGGGCCACCGTGTTCGTCGTCTTCGGCGGAGCGGGAGGCGCCTTGGGCGTCTTGGGGAAGCCGGCCTTGAAGCTCTTCATGGGGGACTCCGGAGGGGGAGAACGGCGCGAGGGGCCCCCATCCTGGCCCACGCTGACGCGCCGCGCTAGGGTCTGCCAGGTCGGCGCATCCCGCACCCCGAAGAACCGAGGGAGTCGGACCCATGCATCTGTCCCCCCGTGACGTGGACAAGCTGCTGCTGCACCAGGCGGGCGTCGTCGCCCAGAAGCGGCTGGCGCGAGGCCTGCGCCTCAACTACCCGGAGGCCGTGGCGCTCATCGCCACCCAGTTGCTGGAGTACATCCGTGACGGCCGCAGCGTGGCGGAGCTGATGGACCTGGGGCGCCGGTTCCTGGGGCGCGCGCAGGTGATGGACGGCGTGCCGGAGATGCTGGCGGAGGTGCAGGTGGAGGGCACCTTCCCGGACGGCACCAAGCTCGTCACCGTGCACCACCCGGTGGTGGCGGAGCACGGGGACCTGTCGCTGGCGCTCTACGGCAGCTTCCTGCCGGTGCCTCCGCTGGAGCGCTTCACCGTGCCCGCCGCGTCACCGGAAGGGCCGCCCGGGCACGTGCGCGCGGCGGAAGGCGCGCTGGAGCTCAACGCGGGCCGCAAGGCCATCACCCTGCGCGTCACGCACCGGGGCGACCGGCCCATCCAGGTGGGCAGTCACTACGCGTTCGCGGAAGTGAACCGCGCGCTGGTGTTCGACCGGGGCCGCGCCTACGGCCACCGGCTGGACATCCCCGCGGGCACGGCGGTGCGCTTCGAGCCCGGCGAGGTGAAGACGGTGCCGCTGGTCCCCATCGCGGGCGAGCAGGTGGTGCGCGGCGGCAACGCGCTGGGCAGCGGCAAGGTGTCCGACGAAGGCCGTGAGCGCCTGTTGGAAGCCGTGCGAGCGCAGGGCTTCGGTCACGAGGATGAGACCCCCGAGGAGGAACGCTCATGAGCCGCAAGCTGGATCGCCGCCACTACGCGGACATGTTCGGTCCCACCACAGGGGACCGGGTGCGGCTGGGCGACACCGGCCTGTGGCTCCAGGTGGAGCGTGACGCCACCGTCTACGGCGACGAGTGCAAGTTCGGCGGCGGCAAGGTGCTGCGTGAAGGCATGGGCCAGCGCGCGGGAGTAGGGGACGCGGACGCGCTCGACTGCGTCATCACCAACGCGCTCGTGGTGGACTGGACGGGCATCTTCAAGGCGGACGTGGGCATCAAGGCGGGGCGCATCTCCGCCATTGGCAAGGCGGGCAACCCGGACGTCATGGCGGGCGTCACGCCGGGCATGGTGGTGGGCGTCACCACGGAGGTCATCGCGGGTGAAGGGCTCATCCTCACCGCGGGCGGCCTGGACACGCACATCCACTTCATCAGCCCGCAGCAGGCGGACGAAGCCATCGCCAGCGGCATCACCACCTGGGTGGGCGGCGGCACCGGCCCCGCCACCGGCACCAACGCCACCACCTGCACGCCGGGCGCGTGGAACCTGGCGCGCATGCTGGAGGCCACGGACACGCTTCCCCTGAACATCGGCCTCACCGGCAAGGGCAACACGTCCCTGCCGGAGGGCTTGTTGGATCAGGTGCGCGCGGGCGCCATCGGACTCAAGCTGCATGAAGACTGGGGCACTACGCCCGCGGCCATCGACACGTGCCTCACGCTGGCGGACGCGGAGGACGTGCAGGTCACCATCCACACGGACACGCTGAACGAGTCCGGCTACGTGGATGACTCGCTGGCGGCGTTCAAGGGCCGCACCATCCACACGTACCACTCGGAGGGCGCGGGCGGAGGCCATGCGCCGGACATCATCCGCGTGTGCGGCGCGCCCAACGTGCTGCCCAGCTCCACCAACCCCACGCGGCCGTACACGGTGAACACGCTGGACGAGCACCTGGACATGCTCATGGTGTGTCACCACCTGGACCGCGAGATTCCGGAGGACGTGGCCTTCGCGGAGAGCCGCATCCGCGGAGAGACGATTGCCGCGGAGGACATCCTCCACGACCTGGGCGCCATCAGCATGATGGCGTCCGACAGCCAGGCCATGGGCCGCGTGGGCGAGGTCATCACCCGCACGTGGCAGACGGCGCACAAGATGCGCGAGCAGCGCGGGCGGCTCCCCGGCGAGCAGGGCGACAACGACAACCTGCGCATCCGCCGCTACGTGGCGAAGTACACCATCAACCCGGCCATCGCCCACGGGCTGTCCCACGAGGTGGGCTCCGTGGAGCCAGGCAAGCTCGCGGACCTGGTGCTGTGGCGGCCCGCCTTCTTCGGCGCGAAGCCGGAGCTGGTGCTCAAGGGCGGCTTCATCGCGTGGGGCCAGATGGGGGACGCGAACGCGTCCATCCCCACGCCGCAGCCGTACCTCATGCGCCCCATGTTCGGCGCGCGTGGAAGGGCGCGGGGCTCCACGAGCATCACCTTCGTGTCCGGGCGCGCGTTGAGGGAGGGCACCGTGCAGGGGCTGGGGCTCACCAAGCGGCTGTCCGCGGTGGTGGGCTGCCGCGCGCTGGGGAAGAAGGACATGCGCCTCAACGACGCGCTGCCGGTCATCACGGTGGATCCAGAGACGTACGAGGTCCGCGCGGACGGGGAGCTGCTTCGCTGCGAACCCGCCACCTGGCTGCCTTTGGCGCAGCGCTACTCGCTGTTCTGAAGGAACGCGCGCCATGGCTTCCGGCTGGAGGGTGTTGCAGCTGGCGGACTCGGGCTTTCCCACGGGGGGCTTCGCGCACTCGGGGGGCCTGGAGGCCGCGGTGCAGGCGGGCGAGGTGCGCGGCCCGGGTGACGTGCGGCGCTTCGTGGAGGCGCTGGTGTGGCAGGCGGGGCTGGGGGGCCTGCCGCTGGTGGGCGCGGCGTGGCGCGAGCCCTCTTCCCTGCCGGCGCTGGACGCGCGCGCGGATGCATTCCTCACCAACCACGTCGCGAACCGGGCCAGCCGCACACAAGGCAGGGCCTTCCTGGACACCTGCGCGCGCATCTTCCCGGAGGCCGTGGGGCCCGTGCGCGAGGCGGCCCGCGCGGCCCGTGTGAAGTTCCACCACGCGCCCGCGTTCGGCGCGGTGCTGCGCGCGCTGGACGTGGAGCAGGAGGACGCCCTGCGCCTCTTCCTGTCACTCACCCTGCGGGGCGCGCTGTCCGCGGGCGTGCGCATGGGCGTCATCGGCACGCATGAATCCCACCAGGTGCAGCACGCGGCCACGCCGCTGCTGGAGGCCGTCCTGGAGCAATGCAAGGCCTTGAGCGTGGAGGACCTGGCCCAGCCCGCGCCGCTGTGGGACCTGGTGGGCGCCACGCACGACCGGCTGTACTCCCGGCTGTTCCTGTCCTGAAACAAGAGACGAAAAGGAAGCGCGACATGCACGACGACGACCACCGCGGCCATGGGCAGGACGGGCACGAGCACACGCACGAGGACTGGGACCACCCGGGCCACTTCGACGCGCGCGACAAGCCGTACCGGCGTGACTACTCGCAGCGGGCCTTCACGATTGGGATTGGCGGGCCGGTGGGCAGCGGCAAGACGGCGCTGGTGCTGGCCCTGTGCAAGAAGCTGCGCGACCAGTACCGCCTGGGCGTGGTGACCAACGACATCTTCACCAAGGAGGACGCGGAGTTCCTGGTGCGCAATCAGGCCCTGTCCCCGGAGCGCATCAAGGCGGTGGAGACGGGTGGCTGCCCCCACGCCGCCATCCGCGAGGACATCAGCCACAACCTGCTCGCGCTGGAGCAGTTGATGGAGGAGCTGCACCCGGAGCTGCTCATCGTGGAGAGCGGCGGTGACAACCTGGCCGCGCAGTACAGCCGCGAGCTGGCGGACTACACGGTGTACGTCATCGACGTGGCGGGCGGGGACAAGGTGCCGCGCAAGGGCGGGCCGGGCATCACCCAGTCGGACCTGCTGGTCATCAACAAGACGGACCTGGCGCCGCACGTGGGCGCGGACCTGGGCGTGATGGACCGCGACGCCCGGAAGATGCGCGGCGAGGGCCCCTTCGTCTTCACCCAGGTCACGCACGACGTGGGAGTGGACGCGGTGGTGGGGCATCTGCTCGACGCCTGGCGGCGGCGATAGGAAGGCGCCTGGCGGCGGAGATAGGGACTGGACGAACGGTCCGTCCCGGGCCGCACTCCGCCACTGACAGCCGGAGCGGGACGTGTAGTGTGCCGCCCGTGGGCATCCTCGAGCGGGCACGGGTGGAGTGGTTCGCGGCGGCCTTCGGACTCGTCGTGGGCACCACGATGGTCTTCGTGCCCTACGAGTTCGGGGCCGCCATCTTCCAGGTCATCTACCCGTACGTCCGCTCGCTCGGCAGCCTCTTCCTGGTGGGCTCGGCGACGATGCTCGCCGCGATGCTGTACCCCACCTGGCCGCCCTTCGTGGGGTGGCTGGGCCGGGTGCTCTTCCTGGCGGCGGTGGCGTTCTACTGGTGGGCCGCCACCGTGCTGCCCCGGGGCATCACGGGCTTCATCCTGTACCCGCTGATGGCGGGCATGCTGCTGCTGGAGCGGGCCCACCGCTTCCAGGGGCGGGGCCTGCTGCCGGTGTTCATCGCCTGCGTGGCGCTGAGCTTCGGCGGGTTGATGGTCCTGGTCCCCAGCAGCTTCATCCGCCTGTCGCTGCTGTCGTTCGGACCGTTCATCCGGCTGCTGGGCGGCGCCTTCCTGGCGACGGGTGCCCTGCTGGCGGTGGGGCTGTGGCGCGGCCACGAGCGGGCCTGCCGCATCGCCGCGGGCAGCATGAGCGTCCTGTTCCTGAACATGACGCTCGCGCTGGGGTCGCGAGGCTCCTGGGCCGGGATGGGCGTGTACGCGGTGCTGGCCCTGGCCTGTCTGCTGTTGTGGCGGATGCGTCAGGTCCCGGCGCCGTCCGGGGTTCGCTGGCGGCTGTTCCGGGGCATGGCCCTGGCGTCGGTGCTGCCCATCCTGGGCGTGGGGGCGGTGACGTCGTACGTGGCCCAGCGGGCCATCTCGGCGGAGCTGCGCGGCAAGGCGCAGCAGGCGGTGCTGGCGGAGACGGCGTGGCTGGAGCAGTCGGCGGCCATCGCGCGCTCGCTCCTGCGTTCGCAGAGCCGGGACCCGGGCTTCATCGAAGCGGTGCGCAACGGGGACCGCAAGGAGATGGTCGAGCGGGTGGAGTTGCTGGAGAACGACACCGGCCTCTTCGACGCGGCGTGGCTGCTGGACGCCACCGGGGAGACGCTGGTGCCGTCCAAGCGGCTCAACCGCCTCACCGGCAATTTCGCGGAGCGCGAGTACTTCCAGCAGGCGCTGCACGGGGGCGACGCGGTGTGGGTATCGCGGCCCTTCCTCACCCGCGCGGGGCTGCCCTTCATCGTCTTCTCCACCCGGGTGGACCTGGGGGACGGCCAGCGCGTGGTGCTGGTGGGCGGGCTGTCCTTGAATCGGCTGGGCCTCCAGTCGACGCTGGCCTCGCGCAGCTACCACGTGGAGCTGTTCGACCGGCGCGACGGCATCCTGCTGCGGGAGACCGAACGCGGCGACGTGCTCACGCGGGCGCCGGTGCTGGGGATGTTGGCTCCGGAGGCGCTGTCGGCGCGGGAGGGCGTGCTGGAGGCGTTCAATGAATCCGGGCGCCGCCTGCTGGTGGCGCACGCGCAGGTGCCGGACACGGAGTGGACGGTGGTGGTGACGGCGCGGCTGCGCGAGGCGTTCGCGCCGGTGACGCGCATGGGCGCGTGGGTGGTGGGCATCGCGGTGCTGGCGGGCGCCATCTCGCTGCTCCTGTCGCAGTGGGTGGGGCGGGACGTGGCGGTGCGGCTGGAGACGCTGCGGGACGGCTTCGCCGCGCTGGGCACGCCCGCTCGGGAGCTGCGGGTGCAGGCCCTGGGCGACGACGAGGTCGCGCAGCTGGCGGACGGCTTCAACGACATGGCGGCGCGCATCGACCGGACGCAGAAGGAACTGCGCGAGGCCATCGCCATCCGGGACCAGTTCCTCTCCATGGCGAGCCACGAATTGCGCACGCCGCTGACGCCGCTGAAGGCGACGCTGGAGCTGCTCATCCGCCAGTCGGAGTCCGGCGTGGGGCTGACGCCGGAGCGGCAGCGCGCCACCTTCGAGCGGCTGACGCGGCAGGTGGACCGGCTGACGCGGCTGATTGGCGACATGCTGGACGTGTCGCGATTGCAGTCGGGGCGCTTCGCGCTGACGGTGGCGCCCATGGACCTGACGGCGCTGGCGCTCGAGGTGATGGAGCGCATCCAGTCCACGCGCCCGGAGCGCCAGGGGTTGTTGTCCCTGGACGCCCCGGACGGGCAGCTGGTGGGCCGGTGGGACGAGCAGCGGTTGGATCAACTGCTGACGAACCTGGTGGAGAACGCCCTGCGCTACTCGCCGCCGGGGACGCCGGTGTCCGTGCGGGTGCGCGAGGAGGACGGGCAGGTGCGGATGGACGTGGAGGACCGGGGCATCGGCATTCCGCAGGAGAGCCTGCCGCAGCTCTTCACGCCCTTCTTCCGCGCGCGCAACGCGACCGAGCACTACGCCGGAGGGCTGGGATTGGGGCTGGCCATCTGCCGCGAAATCGTGGAGCGCCACGGGGGCCGCATCCAGGCGAGCAGCGAGGGGCCGGGGAAGGGCACGTGCTTCACGGTGTGGCTGCCCCGCGCGGCCGTCGCGGACGCGGCCTGATGCGCTACGTGGAGGCGAGCCCCTGCGCGGCGCTGGCGCCGTACGTCCAGTGCTACTGGGCGCTGGAGCTGTCGGGAGCGGCGCCGGTGGGAGTGCACCGGGTGCTGCCGGACGGGTGCCTGGACATCCTGGTGGACCTGACGGACCGGGTGGGGCTGCACGTCGTGGGAGCGATGCGGGCGGCGGAGGTGGTGCCATTGTCCACGCATGCGTCCTTCATCGCGGTGCGCTTCCGGCCCGGGGGCGCGCAGCCGTTCCTGCGGCTGCCCTTGCTGGAATTGACGGACGCGAAGGTGGCGCTGGGGGACCTCTGGCCGCGCGAGGCGCGCGAGTGGCGGGAGCGGCTGGGCGCGGTGGAGGGGACGGCGGCGCGCTTCGCCCTGCTGGAGCGGCTGCTGCTGGGCCGGCTGCCCGGGCAGGAGGGGGACGTGGGGGTGCGGCACGCGGTGGACCTCATCCTGGGAGCAAAGGGGCAGGTGCCGGTGCGTTCGCTGGAGGGGGTGATGGGGGTGGGGGCGCGGCAGGTGGAGCGGCGTTTCCATGCGGCGGTGGGGCTGTCGCCGAAGGTGTTGTGCCGCATCGCGAGGATGCAGCACGCGGTGGAGCTGTCGCGGGAGCTGGAGGGCGCGGAGTGGGCGCTGGCGGCGGGGTACTACGACCAGGCGCACCAGGTGCGGGAATTCCGGGCGCTGACGGGGCTGACGCCGGGGGCGTACGTGCGCGAGCAGGCGGAGGTCGGATTCGTCCAATCGCCGGAGGCGGTGGGTGCCTAAGGTGGGGGTGTTCCCACTTCGAGGAGGCACACCATGTCCACCGCACCGCAGCAGGCCGAGCAGCACCACCGCATCGACTACATCGAGCTTCCCGCGAAGGACATCGCGGAGGCGAAGCGCTTCTACGGCGCCGTGTTCGGCTGGAGGTTCGAGGACTACGGCCCGGACTACACGAGCTTCATGGACGGGCGGCTGAACGGAGGCTTCGACAAGGAGCGGGAGGCGTCGAAGGGCGGCGCGTTGTTGGTGCTGTATTCGAAGGACCTGGACGCGACGCTGGCGAAGGTGCGCGAGGCCGGAGGGCGCATCGTGAAGGACACGTTCTCCTTCCCCGGCGGCAAGCGCTTCCACTTCACCGACCCCGCGGGCAATGAGCTGGCGGTGTGGACGGAGCCTTGAGGCGCTGAAGCGACGGCAGGGCGGGAGTGCCGTGGTTCACGCGCGCTGTCGCGGTCCCAACACTCCCGGTCCTCCCGTGACGCGTGGTGCGCGAATGGGCGGAACGCGGCGTGATGCCGGATCGCTTGTGCTCCTGGCGCGCGGTAGAAGTCGGGTCGGCTCCTCCCTGGGAATGTCGCCTGTGCTCGCTACCGCCAACGCCACCGTCCTCCACGTCAACGACACGCCCGCGAGCCTCTATCTGGGGACCTTCTCGCTGCGCCAGGCGGGCTACCACATGCTGGAGGCGGTCACCGGGGGGGAAGCACTGAGGGTCGCCTTCGATTCGCGCCCCGACGTCATCGTGCTCGACGTGAAGCTTCCGGACATGAGCGGCTACGACGTGTGCCGGCTCCTGAAGGAGGACCCTCGCACCCGCGAGATCTCCATCATCCACACCTCCGCCACCTTCATCACCGCGGAGAAGAAGGTCGTGGGCCTGCGCGCCGGCGCGGACGTCTACCTCACCCAGCCGTTCGACCCCGAAGAGCTCATCGCCACCGTCAACAGCGTCCTGCGCCTGCGGCGCGTGGAGCGCGAGGCCCTGGCGAACGCCGCCCGCCTGGAGGAGGCCGACCGCAAGAAGGACGAATTCCTCGCCATGCTCGCCCACGAGCTGCGCAACCCGCTGGCCGCCATCTCCGTCGCGGTGCAGATGCTCGGACAGAAGGACTCGAACGGCCTGTCCGAAGCCGACGCGCGCCGCCGCGACATCATCGAGCGGCAGGTGAGCCACCTGCGCCACCTGGTGGATGACCTGCTCGACGTCAGCCGCATCACGCGCGGCAAGTACGCCCTGCGCCGCGGCCGGCTGGACCTCAACACCGTGTTGCAGCACTCGCTCGCCGCCGCGCGGCCCGTGATGGAGGAGCGCGGGCTCATCCTGCGGGAAGCCTTCCCCACCGGGCCCTGCTGGGTGGACGGCGACCGGACGCGCCTGGAGCAGGTCTTCACCAACCTGCTCGACAACGCCGCCAAGTACTCACCCGAGGGCGGCATCGTCACCGTGGGCGCCCACATGGCCGGGGACTCCCGCGTGCGCGTCTCCGTGCAGGACACCGGCATCGGCCTGCGGCCGGAGGACCAGGAGCACATCTTCGAGCTCTTCGCGCAGCTGGACGCGGGCCTCGCGCGCAGCCGGGGCGGACTGGGCATTGGCCTGACGCTGGTGCGCCACCTCGTGACCGAACACGGTGGCCGGGTGGAGGTCTTCAGCGAGGGGCCGGGCCAGGGCAGCACCTTCACCATCACGCTGCCGCTGCTCATGGACGGCGCGAGGCCCGAGGCCACCGTGGAGCGTATCGAGTCCCGCCGGGGCGAGTGGCGCATCCTGCTGGTCGACGACAACCCCGACGCGCGCGAGGGCCTGCGCGAGATGCTCCAGCTGTGGGGCCACACCGTCGCGGTCGCCTCGGACGGCCCGGAGGCGCTCGCCATGGCGACCCCTGGCACCTACGACGTCATCATCCTGGACATCGGCCTGCCGGGTCTGGACGGCTATCAGGTGGCGCAAGAGCTGCGCGGGCGCGTGGCGTCGGACGCGCACCTCATCGCGCTCACGGGTTATGGGACGCCGGAGGACCGGGCCCGCAGCGAGGAGGCGGGCTTCGACCTGCACCTGGTCAAGCCCGTGGAGTTGGTGGAGATCGGCCGGGTGCTCGCGCAGCTGGGGCCCGTGAAGCGCGGCACGCGCCGCCGGTCCCAGGCGAAGAGCGCGTAGGCCTTCACGCCCGGGGCTGGAGGCCCGTCGCGGGTTGCTCCATGCCTCGCCGCGTCCACCGGTCGCGGATCCATGCCCGGGCGGGCTTCTCCACGCGCGCATGCGTGAGCACGCTCAATCCCACCGAGCCCACGACGAACGCCACCACCGCCCAGGCGGACGTGGGCGGCTCACCCAGCCGCTTGAGCACGGACTTCCAGGCGAACAGCACCGGCATGTGCAGGAGGAAGAGCGCATAGCTCGCCTCACCCAGCAGGCGCAGCGGCCGTGAAGCCAGCACCCGCGCCACGGCTCCCTGGCTCCACGACATCAGGATGATCAGCGCCGCGAACACCGGCGCCAGCAGCCCGTTGTGCAGCAGTGGGAAGGGCAGCGCGGTGCTCCCCGCGAGCGCCGCGATGACTCCCCCGCACACCACCGCCAGCGCCACCGGACGCGAGCGCTGCGCCGCTCCGGACCGCAGCAGGAAGAAGCGCGCCGCGAGGATGCCCAGGATGAACTCCGGCAGCCGCGCCAACGGATTGAAGCGCAGCGCCAACATCCACGGGCCGGAGTGGTACGCGGACGCCGTGCCTCCGGTGTGGTCCGGATCCGCCGCCATGTAGAGCGCCGGGAACACCAGCGCGGCGCCGTACGCCACCGCCGCGCCCACCGCGAGCGCCTTCGGCCCCAGCAGGCCCAGCCTGCCGGCCAGGAAGGGGAAGGCGGCGTAGAAGAACGCCTCCACCGCCAGCGACCAGCCCGAGCCGTTCCACGCCATCGCGGTCCACGGCGTCCAGCTCTGGAGCAGCAGCGGCGTGACCACCAGCGCCTCCGCGTGCTGCAGCCCCCTCGAGGGGTCCACCGCCCACGTGTCGCGCAGCCCCTTGAGGTACGAGGGCGCGTCGAGCGCCAGGCCCAACACATAGACAGGATAGATGCGCGCGAAGCGGGCCACCCAGAACGCCTTGCGCGCCTCGTACGTGTCCGGCGGACGCTCCAGGTAGTTGTAGCCAAGGATGAAGCCCGACAGGACGAAGAAGAAGCCGATGCTCACGTACCCACTGCCGAGCAGCCCATGTAGCCCCGGCGGCGCCTCCGTGCCGGTGAAGACCAGGTGATACACGTGGTAGGCGACGACGTGCGCGGTCGCGAGGAACCGCAGCCCGGTGAGTGCATGCAGTTGCTGCAGGGAAGAAACCATGAGGGCCGCGAGTCTCGCAGCCCCGCGCGCGCTCCTCAATCGGGCCCGGTGCCATGGACCTGCCCGGTGGCTGCGGAGACTCGCGGCACGAGTCAGGTCACCAGAAGTGTTTCAACCCCACCCACGGCCGGAAGTCCTTCGAGAGGACGCGCACCGTACGAGCTCCGCGATGGACCGCGGCGGCAGGCTTTGAGCAGCCGAAACGCGGGGCCACCGGGCAGGGCCGCCCGCCGGGCGCGCGGCTCAGAAACCTGTCCGACAGTCGGACAAGTTCGAGCCACACGAAGCCGAGGCCGCGCGCCCGGTGGAGCTCAGCCTCAGCCCGCGACGTCATGCGTGCGCGGGCGAAGAAGGCGGTGCCCCGGACAGGGCCTCCCCGCCGGGAACGCATGCTCAAAACCTGTCCGACAGTCGGACAAGTTCGAGCCACATGAAGCCGAGCTTGCTTCCTGGCGGAGTTCGCGGTGGGGCGAGAGTCGCGGGCGCGCGGACGACAAGTTGGGGCCACGGAGTGGACCCCTGCCGAGCACGCAGCCCAGAAACCTGTCCGACAGTCGGACAAGTTCGAGCCACATGAAGCCGGGCTTGCGCCCCTGTCGAAGTTCCGCGGTGGGTCGAGACGTCGTGCATGCGCGGACGGCAGGGGGGATCCACGAAGAGGGCCGGGAATGCATTCTCAAAACCCGTCCGACAGTCAGCCAAGTTCGAGCCACATGAAGCCGGGCTTGCGCCCCTGTCGGAGTTCCGCGGTGGGGCGTGACGTCGTGCATGCGCGGACGGCAAGGTGGATCCACGAAGAGGCCCCCTGTCGGGCGCGCAGCCCAGAAACCTGTCCGACAGTCGGACAAGTTCGAGCCACATGAGGCCGGGCTTGCGTCCCTGGCGGAGTTCGCTGTCGGCCGCGGCGTTGTGCGTGCGCGGACGGTAGGGCGGTCCACTGGCGGAGGCCCCCTCCGGGCGCACAGGCCAGAAACCTGTCCGACAGTCGGACAGGTTTTCGCCGCATGGGGCCCGCGAACTTGTCCGACAGTCGGACAGGTTTTTCGCCGACCGGGCCCGGAGGGCGTCCTCCTGGCTGGCAATGAGAATGAGGGGGGCCGCACGTCCATGTCAGACCCCTGTGGTTGGATGGCGATGCTGGGACGAGGAGGGATGGGGATGGGACGGGGAGGACTCGTGGCCTATGTGGAGGCGCAAATCGAGCGCGATATCGCGCTGGGGAGGCTGCACCCGAGCGGA
>NZ_RAVX01000040.1:0-25859 GCF_003611605.1 Corallococcus sp. AB011P | reverse complement strand
CTGCCCCAGGTGCGCCGACGGCTTCAGCATCTACTGCTGCGCCGCCTCGGCCATTGTCCAATGTGCCTCCGCAGACTCGGCGCTCGCGCTCCTCCTCGAGGGCCGTCACGCATCTGATCAAGTAGTATTAGGCGTGCCGAAAAGAGCGGACGGCTTGTAGGCTTCTCCAACGCTGCCCTCGATGAGCCGACGTCGGCGGAAGACGCTGAAGCCGGCGTGGACGTGGCTACCCTTCTCGAGGATGCCGGCCCAGCCCGTGACTTTACGGTCGCCGAAGTCCACGTCGAACGTCTGGCGCCAGAGCCGCGAACTCGCGTTGCGAGTCTTGTAATACGGGGCGTCGAGCAGTTTCGGTGGGTCGTAGGAGAGTTCTTCAACGCTGCCCGCAGTCGTGACACGGAGTTTGACGATGCCCTCGTTCATGAGGACGCGGTAGATGCTCTGCAGGTGATCTTTGATCTTCGCCAGGGTGCGGCCCTTTGGGCGCACCCTGAGGTCAGTGAGCGTGACGACGGTGAAGTGGTCGCTCTCTCTCGCCGTAGTCGTCTCGATCGGGAGCACCTCAGCCCCAGAGCGCATGATCGCCGGGATGTTGAAGATCACGGTGCGCTGAACCGACTCACCGAGCGCGGAGGTGCGAACGGTCCACTTCTTCGCAAACCAGCAGGCTGCCGCCTTCATTCCGAGGCCGAACTCGCTGAGGCCGGTGGCATCGGCAGGCGGCGTTGCCGGTGAGAAGGCCCGCGGGAAGTCCACCCAGGCGATGCCACCTGCGCGGTCGGTGATCGCGATCTCGTTGTCGTCGATGTTCACGTCAATCACGAGCGGGCCTGCGTGGCCGGCGTCGGCAAGGCGCTGTTGGTTCGAGAGGAAGCTCTGGATCGAGTTGTCGATGAACTCGGCAAGAGCGAACCAAGGCTTGTAGTTGAGACGCGCGAACGCGGCGTACATCCCCACCTGTGGGCGGATGTTGAGCTGACTCGAATGGGCTACCGACCGTGTGGCGGCGGTCGTCGTGGTTGGCGTGGCCTGGTGTTCGACGGCCTTCGCCTGGGTCGTCGTCCAGATGCCTTCCGAGATCATCGCCTGCACATAGCGGTCGATGTTCTCCGGCCGGAACGCGTACAACGTCTCGCCCGACGTATTCTCGTGCGTGGCGAACCCGGTGTCGGCGGCCTCTTCGAGCAGCGACAGAGGCATGAACATCGAGAACCGGGTCGTCCGACCCATGCGGCGGTAGGGATCGAAGGCGACGATGACGGCCCGTCCGGGGCCCTGCTCCTGCCAGATGCCAAGCAGCAACTCGTGGCGGCTCGGGTCGTCGATGATCGGTGTACCCTGGGCCGGGTTCTGAAAACGGCGTTCGAGGTGGCGACCCCGAGCACTCCCGCCGATGCGGCGCGCATAGATGGCTACGTCGAAGGTCTGACTGTCGACGGTGAGCGTTCCCTTGGTTGGCCAACCTGAGCCGGCGTCGACGACCGCCAGCGCCGGTCGCAGCAGTTCGCCGAGGCTCATCGCGGTCGAGGCGTCGTCGCGTGCTGCGCGCTCGGCACGACCGGGCGACTTCTCCGCCACGTCTACACCAACCTCCTCGTCATCATCCTCCTCAGCCAGCGCCGTTGCGCTCTCGGAGCGGAGCTGGCTCACGTAGTTTCCGAGCAAGGTGCGCCCGTGCGTCGCCTGCAACTGCGCTTGGAGCGAGTTCGGATCAGTCCTGAGCAGGGTCGCCAAACGACGAACAGCGCGGGCATCCTCGCGCACCTCGGACACCGTCTGGTCGAGATCGAACTCCTGTGCGACGGGATCGAGACGAAACGCCAACTCGGCTTGCAGGTCTTCGAAAGAGCGCCGCGCCTGACCTCCGAGGTTCGTCGCGACCAGGTTCCAGTCTGCCAACGTCAACGGCCCCGTGTGGCTGACCAAGTTCGTGAGATCGGGTCCCACACGCGTCATCGCCGCTACGACCATCTGCTCGTGCGTCCGAGCGCGCGGGAGACCATAGTGATCGACGATTCGCCGCAAGTCGTCGATATGCAGAACTCGGAGAAGGCGGCGAGACAAGCGAGCTGGGCGACCGGGCGGCATGTCGGATCCTTACACGACACGCTCCTCTCGACCAGATGAGCCACGCTCTGCTTAGACGATTTTTCGTTCTGTGAGCAGCGACGTCCAACCGAGTTGCGTAGACGAGCGGCGGCCAAGCCACGCGTGCTGACCGGGCTTGCGCGCTGCGGCCTCTGCGGCGCGAGCTACCAACTCGAGACCTCGGGCAAGTCGCGCGAGGGCGTCATGTATGGGGACTGCTACTACAACTGCCGCACGACGCTGCGCGCGGGCAAGAAGGTGTGCCCTGGCTTCCGCATGCGCACAGAGGAACTCGATGGTGCCGTGCTTGAGAAGATTGCTGATGTCGTGTGCACGCCCGAGCGCGCAGCGCAACTCGCTCGTCGGCACAACTGGCCGCTAACCGCCGAGGTCGTGAACGCGTGGCGTAACTTCATCCTACGCGGCCTGGACGCGGATCGACTGACTGGCTGCCCCGCGCGGGAGAGGGCCGAGAGCGTTCGACTCAGCACCGCGAGCCGGAATCCTTTGGGATTCAGGGCTCAAGCACGACGGCAGTGCGATGGGCCTGAAAGCAAAAAGGCCCTGCCGGGTTAGGGCAGGGCCTTTTTTTGCTCCCCGAACGGTGCCCTCTACGAACTCGTTCTCTGCTCTCTCTCCAGAGAGAGCGACAGATATCACGAGTGTTTTCTTGGGGTTGCGCGAAGCGTGGACATTCAGGGCCCGATTGGCTCGCCGCGAACTTCGTGCCTGCTTGAGCGCCAGAGCGCCGCTTCCCGAATCACCACCATGATGCCGGGCGGGTGGGGAAGGGGCACACAGTCTGGTGGCTGTCGACACCGTGACGGGCTTGGGGCACAGGTCCCGCTCCGGACCGGCCCGCCCCGTCTCGCGGGCCGCGCCCTCCACGACGCAGACGCGCGCCTTCACGCGGCCTTGACGCGCGCATGACACAACCACCGAGTGTTGGGTAGGCGCACCACGCGGGGACGTGGACCGAGCAGCGGACGGCGTGGGCGGTTCTGGGAGTATTGGGCGCGTGAGCACGTGACGATCTTGACGCGCTAGCTGGTGCCTGCGTATTCTCGGTTCGGTGATTGAGCGCGTGAGCGCGTGACGGAGTGAATCTTGGACGGCGTCGGCTACCTCAACAGCCTGGGACTCAAGGTCACCGACGCCGCTCAGCGGTCGATCGGTCGCCTCGCCCTTGCTGGCGAGTTCGTCCTTGAGGAGCGACGGGGTGTGCTGCTTCGTCCGAAGCGAGGTGGCGTCTCCGATCGGTATCTCGAGTTGCTGGCCGCCGAGGGGTACGCGTTCGTTGTCGTCGACAATGGGAACTCCCCGTCCATGTACGCTCGTGCGGGGGAAGGCCTCGTGCCGGTCCGCGCCCTGCCCGTGAACACGCCATCGCGATTCCCCTCGCGCGATGTGCTGGCGGCGTGGGCGCAGCTCATTCGGTCGGCTGCTGGTCGTGGTGACGCCGCGAGGCTCGGAGCCGCACAGCTCCTTGCGTACTTTGACGACGGCGGTGTCTTCACGCCTGCCCTCGTCCAGAGCAACAGCGCCCCTCAGCTCGACCGCATCGGCGGTGCGCCCGAGGACGACGCCGAGCCCCTTCGAACGGCGGCGGCCCTTCTTGCAGGCTTCGAGCTTCGCCCTGGCTCTCGCGCCGAACTCGTCTGGTTGTTGGGGGCGCTCGCTTCGCTCCTTCACCACAAGGGCGAGGTCTCGGGGCTGGCGGAGGGGTTGGCTGAGATGCTCGAGTTTCAGCAGCTCGGTGCGCGGCGCCTCGTCGTGTCGGGGGGCGCCGGAGCCGAGCTGTCGGTGCTCTTCCGCTCGAGCGGATCGGCGGCACTGCCCACCGCGCTCGACGCACTGGGACCGGTGCTCCAGCGGCTCCTCCCGAACGTAGAGCTCGAACTCGGCGACTTCCTCCACTCGTCCACGCGGACCGACTACTCGGGCGTGATCGTTGTTCCGCCTCTTGGGATCGAGTTCCGCGGAGCCCAGTTCGAAAGCTTCGATCTCGCTAAGCGCGGCGGGAAGCTGCTCTCGCGAGTCTCAGCGGAGTTGCTCTACGTCGAGCACGGGCTCGCGGCCACGGCTCCAGGCGGTGTGCTCGTTGCCGTCCTCCCGGAGGGGCTGCTTTCGAGCGCAGGGCACGCTCAGTTCCGCGAGTGGCTCCTCGCGCGAGCACGCCTTCTCGCGGTTGTGAGCCTCAGGGCTGGCTCGTGCTTCCAGGGGACGGGGGTCAAGTGCTCGGTGGTCCTGCTGAAGAAGGGGGCGCCAGAAGCTGACTACCCGATCTTGATGGTCGACGCTGACGACGGCGACGGGCTCATTGCGGCCAAGGCGACGCTCGACGACTTCCTCAACAGGGAGGTGTCGGCGTGCGCGTAGTGACCCTCTCCAGAAACGATCTCGGCACGCGGCAGGTGCGCTTCGATCCGGGCTTCTACGTCGGGCGTGAGTACGTGCGCACGGCGGAGAACTCGGACGGTAGCCGACGGGTACAGCTGGGCGACATCGTTGAGTCTGTTCACGAGGGCGCTCGACTTCCGACTGTCAGCGAGGGCATTCCGATGCTCCGCCTGAACAGCGTTCGACCGTGCGAGCTCGACATCGGTTCGGCCGTCCAGGTCGATGGAACGGCGGCGAAGTGGATGAACGTCGCGGCTGGGGACGTGCTGTTCACGCGCGCCGCTCAGCCCTTCCGTGCGGCAGCCGTACCCGACGGTGTTCCACGCGAACTCGCCGTCTCGTCGGAACTGACCGTCATCCGTCCTCGTCCCGCGGTGGTGCCGGAGTATCTCGCTGCCGTGCTCTGCACGCCGACGCTCAACGGCCTCCTGCGTGACCTCGCCTACCAGGGGCGGTCCTCTGCGCTACCCAGGCTTCGCCTCGCGGATATCGAGCGCCTGCCGATCCCACTGCCTCCGCGTAGCCTGCAGGAGTCCGTGCGGAACCAGTACCAGCGAGCGCTGGGGCTGACGTCCCAGGCTCATGCGGAGATCAACGCCGTCGTGACGGCGCTCTACACCGAGATCGACCATCGCGGTCCTTCCGCGACGTCGTCGGCACGCACGCAAGAGGTGCGGCGCGCTGCACTTGGGAGCCGCTGGGACGTGTCGTTCGCTCGAGGTCGAGCGCTGCGCGGAGCCTTGTCCACCTCGACGAACATGCGCCCCCTTCGCGAGCTGGCGAGTCCGGTATCGCCCAGCCTGCGTGGGCTGAACGAGGACGAGAGTGTGGTTGCCATCCAGGCGGACGAGGTGAACGAGGCGACCTTTCTCGTGGAGGGAGCGGAGCTTCGCGCCCTCTCCGTGCTCTCGTCTCGGATGCGTCAGCGTCTTCAGATTGGTGACGTCCTGCTGTGTACGACGGGCGACGGTGACCAGGTCGCGTTCCTCGACGACGAAGTGGCTGCCGGCGATCACCCGCTTCTCGCGAGCGCGACCTTCACCGTGCTCCGCTTCTCGGAGACGCCGCGCGTGTTCGCCGCGACGCTTCGGCACCCGCTGGTCCGCGCGCAACTGCGACTGCTCTCCTCCGGCTCCGTTCAGCGCTTCATCAACAAGCGCGACCTCGACGAGCTCCTCGTACCTGTCCTCGGAAAGATCTGGCGGGAGGATTTCGAGACTAGGCTCACGCGTGCGATGCAGAGGCGCCGCGAGGCGCTTCTGGCGCGCGCGGCGCTCATCGGGGCTGCTGATGACTACGTGCGGGAGGGGACCCAGTGACGGCAGTGAGCATCAAGGCTCCGGACGGGCTGACCCATCTTGCGCGGCGTGACGTGCTCCAACGAGCACTCGGGGCGGCGCCTCGGCTCGCCGTCGTGCCGGGGGGCAAGATGTCATCACTAGATCGAGTCGTTGCGCAGGCCACGCAGCTCCCGCTGTTGCACCGCCTGGTCCAGATGATCGTGCTGGGCGAGAGCGACCTGACCTGGCTGCAGAAGAAGGTCGGCTTCAAGAGCCTCCGCAACGTCTACTACTACGTCGAGGCGGCTCGCTGGGCCCGGCTCCTGGACGAGGACGAGGTTCGACCGACCAGTCTCGGGCGACGCTACGTCGACTCCCGCTTCGACCCGCGCGTCGTGTTGGAGGGCGTTCGCGGTCGCGCGCTCTTCGAGGAAGTGATGTGCGTGACCGCCGGCGACGTGCCGACGCCCGAGGTCGTTGCCGACGTCCTGCGTCGTTGGAGCTTCCGCTACACCAAGGGCACGCTGGCGCGGCGCGCGCGCGACTTCTGCAGGCTCTTCGGCAGCATCATCGAGCAGGCCGCCAGCCCTCCAAAGTTCAAGCTCGTCGGCCATACCGCCTGGGTCGAGCCGCGAGAGATTGCGACGTTGGACGGCGTCGCGATGGTGTGGCCCGTCCACCAGCTCGTTCCTCTCCCAGGCTTTCGCCGCAGCAAACGTGAACGTGCCGCGGCGTCAGACGATTCACAGCTGCACTTGCCCCTCGAGGAGGACGCATGAGCGCGAGCCTCACCGAGCAGATTCGAGAACTCCTCATCGTCCGTGGACCGGCAACCCCGGAGCGAGTGGCCGAGGTAATTCCAGAACTCGCCTCACATGGTGGTGCACAGAGGGCGCTCCTGCTCATGCGGCTCGACCCGACCCTCGAGAAGACGGGCTCGGAAATGTGGGCTGCACGAGGGACGGCTCTCACCGACGAGCGTCGCGCTCGCAAGGCGTTCGAGAAGTTCATCGAGGGGCGCCAGGGCGCGCCACTCGCCAGTGCAGTCCGCGCCGTCGCGGGCGATACAGGCATCCCGGAGTACCGCGCACACGAGCTGCTGACGGCACAGTTCGTCGTCGTGGGCCCCAACATCTTCAACCGACGACGGTAGCGAGAGGACTTCAAATGGCGACGAAGAAGAAGAACCTGACAGACGCACTGCGCGAAGCCGCGCGGGAGAAGCTCTCGCAGCTTGGCTACAAGCAGGTGCAGGCGGACTTCGCGCTCTTCGATCCACTGGGCGATGGCTCGATGGCGGCCACGGCGGAACTCGTTGCTCTCGATGACAAGGAGCCCGTCATCCTCTTCGCGAGTGGCGAGCCGGGCGATGCCTCTCGGCCACCCGTGCAGGACGACGCGAAGTTCAAGGCCGGCCTTGGTGCTGCCAAGGGCAAGCCGTTCCGCTTCGTTTGGGTCTGGGACGGCGAGAATGACTTCATCTTCGATGTTGAGAAGGACGCGCAGGTGTCCGCGCTTCCGGCGCGTGACGAGTGGAAGTCCGTGGCCCGCCCCATCTCGGACAGTCGCACTCGGCTCGTGCAGGAGGTGTCGGCTGAGTACCACCGCGGGGACTTCCGAACGATCCAGCGCAAGTTCGACGAGCTTCACGGGGCTATCTACTCGCGCGGGGGCGTCAAGCCCACCAACGCGGCGATCGACGAGCTCGGCAAGCTGCTGTTCTTGAAGGTTCACCTCGAGAAGGCGCCCACGTACGTCCTCAAGACGGGCGTCGGCAAGGGCAAGAAGTTCGCGGACGTCTACTCCGCCGAGCACGTGCGTGCCCACAAGAAGGACGCCGTCATCCAGCTCAAGGATGCCTTCCGGGAGATCAACAACCTGCCGCAGTACAAGGCGACCGACATCACCGGGGAGGAGCACACGATCTTCTCCTATGACGAGCCGCTTCGCCTCGAGAACCCCGATGTCCTCGCCCTCGCGATCGAAGCCCTTGAGCTGCGCGATCGCGAGGGGAAGCCGATTCGCCTCTCCATCCCGGACCGAGAGCTGCTCGGGAACGGGGCGAAGGCGCGTGAGATGCGCGCCCACCTCATCCACGAGGACCTTCTCGGTTGGGCGTTCGACGTGTTCCTTCGGGGCAAGTACGCCAGCGACGAAGGGCTCGCGACGTACCTCACGCCGAGTCAGGTCGTCGAGTGCATGGCGCGCATGGCGTTCCACGACATTCCCGACGCGGATCTATGGGCGCGCCGTGGAGATGATGGACAGCGTGAGCGCTGGAAGCCCCAGTCGGATGCGGAGGCGGCGCTCCCCGCGTTTCTGTGTGGCGACATCTGCTGTGGCACCGGGCGGTTCCCTGTCGGTGCGCTTCGCGAGGTGAAGCGACGGATCCTCGATGACAAGCACGTTGGGCACTCCGACGACGACAAGCTTCGGTGGCTTTCGCAGATGAAGCGCTACAGTCTGTTTGGCGCGGATCAGGCGGCGGGTTCGATCCAGAAGGCTCGCATCAACATGCTCCTCTACGGAGAGGATCATGGGCAGCTCCTGAAGGTCGACGATTCGCTCACGGACCCCCATCTCGATCGACTGATCGGAAAGTTCGACCTCATTCTGACCAACCCGCCGTTCGGTGCGGGCAGCTACGAGGATCCTCGAGGGCTGGCCCGTATGCGAGATGGAGCCGCGGGATTGGAGCTCGGCTGGTCCTGGACGGCCGGAGACCGCAGCAAGCGAAAGGCCCTCGAGAAGACCGACCCTGCTGCGCTCTTCATCGACCGCAATCTGCAGCTTCTCAAGCCGGGTGGGCGTCTTCTCATCGTTGTGCCCGACGGACTGCTCTGCAACTCCGGAGACGCCTACGTCCGCGAGTACATCATGGGGGCAAAGGATGACGAGACGGGAGAGTTCCTAGGCGGCAAGGCGATCGTTCGAGCCGTCGTTGGCTTGCCCGAGCGTGCGTTTTCACTTGCTGGCACGGACGCGAAGACGAGCTTCATCTACCTGCAAAAGAAGCGGCATGCCGCCGAGAAACAGCAGGCGATCTTCTTCGCCGCTGCTGAACACGTCGGATACCTCAAGCGCGGCAAGAACGAGCTCCCCGATCCGATGGGAAATGACCTCGTAGAAATCGCGTCGCAGTACGCGGCTGGTCCGAAGGATGTCCGATGAGGGGGCGACTGCCGGCATCGGTCTGGGTTGGGCCGACGCGTGTCGATGACCGCATCGACACGCGCCCCTACAAGCCGTGGGTTCTGGCGCGCATTGACCGCTGCACTAGCTTTGGTGGCGGTACGATTCGACTCGGCGATCCCGGGGTATGCTCGCAACTCTCAAGGGGTGTTGGAGGAGGCAAGCCAAGCGAGCAGGCTGTCGCCGTCTACAAGGCCAAGGAGGTAACGGGCTACGGGTTCGCTGAGCCCGAAATCTTTCTTTCGGATTGTACTCCGCCCAAACTCTTGCAGGATGGCGACGTTGTACTCACGTCGTCAGGAATTGGCACCATCGGCCGTGCTGACTTGTTCGATCATCGTTCCTTTCCGAAAGGTGTTCGCTGCACCGTCGACAACCATGTCACCATCATCCGGACGTCGACGGACTCGCTGCTCCCCGAGTTTCTGGTCGCGTTCCTAAATAGCGCATACGGCAAAGCTTGGTCTGAGTGGGGGACCACGGGAAGCACCCGGCTCTTGGAACTTTCTCCCTCCAAGGTGCGTAGATTTGAGGTTCCAAGAGCTGACACCCGCATCCAGGAGTACATCGCTGCCCGGATTCGACTCGCGCGCGAGTGCGGTGCCGCTTCAACGGCACTCCGTCGAAGAGCTGCTGCGGAGTTGGCTTCACTTTGGAAGTGGGATGCTGCTCCAACGCACAGGCAGGACGGTAGCTCCGTTCGCGCGCACATCGTATCAACCCTGCGAATCGATGACCGCTTGGATGCGCAGTTCTACGAGCCCTGGCACCTTGAGTTGGAAAGCTGGCTGGACGAGCACGAGTGCTGGCCCCTTGGGGACCTAGTCTCGTCGCCGGTTAAGGGCGTTCAGCCGGAATACGATTCTGAAGGCACGATTCCAGCCCTCACGGTCACTCATGTGGACCCCTTCCTCCTGGATCGCTCAGGCGCCACAGGATTCGTTTCGGAAGCATGGGTCAAGAAGAATCCCAGAGCTCGAGTTGAGGCTGGTGACCTTCTTTGCACGGTCACTGGGCCCCCGCTGGGCGAAACCGTTGTCGTGGAGCAGTCCCACCTTCCTGCCGCGATCAACAGTCACGTGGCGCGTGTCCAAGTCCGATCGAACTTCCCGTATCGGCACCTGGCTGCGGGCATCCTGAATTCCCCGTTGGGACAGTGGCAGACGACTCGTTACTCCAAGGGCATTCGGCAAAAGGAACTCTATCCGAAGGACTTCATGCGGTTTCGGTTCCCGGTGCTGCCGCCTCGTGACGCGAGGCGTTTGGACCGGCTTTATTCGAACGCCTGTAGCTTGGCAGAGCGGGCACGAACGCTCGTCGATGAAGCGAAGGCTGACGTCGAAGCACTACTAGAGGGGAGGCTGGAGACTGGAGCGATCATCTCCGGGCGCGTCAAGGCACCTTCTTCCAGGAATGTCTCGGAGCTTGCGGAGGAGATCGAGTGAACGTCGCCCTGCGCCCAGCCGGCGCGACGGCATTCTTCGATCACCTCGCCACGTGGGGCGAGGTGTCGAAGGACGAGTTGCGCGACCTGCGCGCAGAAGGGTGGGCGACTGCCCTCGTCGAAGCGGGGGTTCTCGAGGAAGTGCATGACGACGGCGCTGACGCTGTCGCCTGGCACTTCGCCGCTGGCTTCGTGTTCCTTCTGGACCGCGACAGCATAAAGGTCGCCCGGCGGGCGTGCTTCGCGGTGCCCGCCTACCGCGCCTACCTCGTCGGGATTCTCGCGGAGGGCCTAATCGACGCAGCGCGCGCGTCGATGACCTCGGAGTTGGAGGAGTGGACCAAGGGCGACCTCGCTCCCCTCCTGACTGAGGTGAATCGCTTGCTCGATGGTCTCGAGAGTCAGGGTCGCCTCGTCGACTCGTCTCCCCCGGACCTCGATGCGAGGATGGCGAGCCTGCCTGGGCGAGACGGATCGTTCGCTTCCTGGGACCAGTTCCTCCTTGGCCAGTCAGGTCGCCCTAAGACGCTCTTCGACTTCGTGCTGCGCCGCTTCGCGCCGAGCTCTCAGCCAGCCCAGCGTGTCGACGATCCGGCTGCGGTGCTGCGGCCACTCCCGCTCAGCCGCGAGGATGGCTTCGATCTCGGGTCGGCGTCGCTACCCGCTCCCTGGAACACCAGGCGCCGTGGCATCTTCAGCGGGATCGCGCTCATCGATGAGCACGGCCGCCGGTTGTTCGACGAAGACCGTCCGCTGACCGAGGTGCTCCCGGACCTGATTCGGGACGCGATCGTCGAGCATCCGTTCTACGCCGTCGTGGTCCATCTCGCGATCTGCGCGTGGCGCTCGCCTGCCGCAAGCATTCCAACCATAGAGCTCTTCGTCCCGGCGTCGGGTGCACTGCACGACGCCTCTGTCCTCGTTGGCTCTCGTGACACGGGGCGCCTCGCGGACCTCCTTGGAGACCTGGTGCGAGCGCAGGGCTTTGCTCCGTTTGGTCTCCGCGATGGCAAGGTGTCCGACGAGCTCATGACGAACCTGCTCCGCAACCTGATCGAGGTTGGGATTCTGCGCCGGCAGGATGAGCTGTTGGTGCTGGACGAGCAGTACCAGGCGTCGTTGATGGCCTCACGCCTGCGGACGGTGTTTCGGCCGGGCAAGCAGGTTCAGACGCGCATCGTCGCTGAGCTCGGCGCCCGTGTGGCGAACGGGGGCCAGCCATGAAGCCCCGCAAGGTCGATCTCGCGTTCGAGTGGATGAGCGCCCAGCCTCGCCGCCCGCATCACTACCGCGACGAAATCTGGCCCGCGCTTGCCAAGCTCCATCCGGATGAATTCGCAGAGAGCAAGAGCCGGAAGACGCCGTGGTACTCGCTCCACCGCGACATGTCCGAGGACGAGCGTTTCGTCCGTGGCGAGGCCGGCCTGTTCGAGCTCGCAACGAGTGATGCCACGACCGCTGCGCCGGAGGACGGGCCCGTGCTCGCCCATGAGACCCCGCCCGCCAGTGCAAGAGTCTGGATCGTTCAGGCCAACCCGAAGTTCTACCGGATCCTCGAGGTGCTGCAGCGCGTCGACCGAATGCAGTTCCTCGCCAACCGGTACAAGGACCGGATCGCCGTTGGCGACATCGTCCTGCTCTGGATGTCCGGTGAGTACGCCGGGATCTACGCGCAGGCGCGCGTCGTCGAAGGAGTCGCGGAGCGGACGTCAGGCGGGGAGGACGCGGCATTCTGGGCCGACGGCTCTGACGGGAACACCGCCCGACCTCGGGTTGTCCTCGCGATCGATAGGCGGTTCCTTGGTAACGCGCTTCTGAGGAGCACCATCGCGGCGCAGACGGGGCTTGAGGGCTTGATGATTCTGCGCCAGCCGAACGGCACCAACTTCGCCGTCTCGGACGAAGAGTGGTCTCACCTGCGCGCCCTTTTGCCGAGCGACGAGAACGTCGAGCCCTCCACTAAGGTGCTCGCCTGGGCGAAGAAGCGCGCGCCCCGCGCCGGGAAGCTCTACGAAGAGAGCTGCGGCGAGCTTCTCGAACGCTTCGTTGCGGAAGCGTTTGCGGATGGGGAGGAGCATTCGCGCGACGAGATCACGCAGTGGCTCTTCGAGTCGTACCCGCTGTTCAAGCCGATCACGGTTCAGTGCCACATCGAGAAGTACACGACGAACTTCCGGAGCCGAGTTCACTACGGCGCCACGGCGGACCATGACTTGCTCTTCCGTGTTGCAGAGGACTGGTTTCGGCTCCGGCTCTTCCGACCGGGAGAGGACCCGGCTCCGATCCACGAGCTGCCCGGCAACGGCAAGTCGCCGAAGGTAGCGGCGGGCAAGGCGGCCCGCAAGCAGTCGCCGGTCGACCGCAACCGCCGTCTCCTTTATCACCTTGCCACGTACGGAGAGCTGACGGACCGCGACCTCGAGGACCTCGGGCTCGGTGATGCCGCCCTGTCGGATTGGCTCGACGCCCTGCTGGTCCGGCGCCCTGGCGCCTACGTCGCCACGCCGCTCTTCTTCCAGCTCGTGGAGGGGGATGCCACCCCGGCGTTCTTCACGACGAGGCTCGCCGCACGCTTCATGGGCGAGCACCTGCGGCGTCACGCGAGCGATGCCATTCCCGAGCTCGAGGAACACGTCTGGTCGCGCTTCGGCTCCTGGCACCTGACCCAGCCGAACGCGGGTGACATCAAGACGCATGCGTACCTAAGCGTGCCGCTGCTGGAGGCACGAGACGTGGCGGCATCGGAGCGCATTGATCTCTTCGCGCAGCTGTCCTCCAAGGTGATCGGTGATCTGATCCGCGAGCCGGACTTCCTCTCCGAGCAGCAGTCGTGGAGTGCTGACGCCGCGGACAAGACGGCCGAGGGCCCCTTGAGTCGCCAGCTGCGCCGAAGCTGGAGGCGCCCCCTGTTGCTGAGCGCGGCCGAAGTGCCGCTCGGCGATGACGGCCATGTGCTGGTTGGCGAGATGGACCGCTCCGAGGTCACGACCCGTAGCCATGTCATCAGCGGACAGCCGCTGCTCGCGAGCGACGAGTGGGAGCCTGGGCTCACGCTCGGGCGCGACGAGGCGGCGGATCGACTCCTTCGCCATCCACTGGCTACGGCGATCGTGCAGTTCGAGGTGCACCGCCTTTTCGCGGGGCTGTCCGGCGAACCGGCGGCGCTCCTCACGACCGAAGGCACCGACGTCTCCCTTGAGCTTGACGCGATCTCGCGCGGCCCTCTCTGGCAACACCTGCGCGTGCTCCTCGAACAGGTTGGCTACTGGCCGGTCGGGGCGACCACGCGCGACAGTTCCTGGGAGTCCGCGGTAGGCGCCGCCGTCAGGAACTTGGAGCAGCTCGTAGTGCTCGAGCGTCACGGCGCCACCCTCAGACTCAACGAGTCCTACCAATCGCTCATCAAGGCCCATCCCGGACACCCGCAGAACCGCGGCGAGAAGCCGTACCGCGTCCGCCTGGCTCAGTTCCTCTCAACCATCCACGGAGGGAAGGAATGACGACGGCGTCCGTGCGCATCGCGCTCCCGAAACTGTTCCTCTGGAGCGAGCCGGGGCGCATTCAAGAGTATCCGGAGGCCGCGTCACGGGCGCAGGCGGGTCGCGTCTACTCCCGCACCGAGCTCGAGCGCGAGGTCTTCGACATCGCGGCGACGATGGAGTTCAAGGGCGGCGCGCCGCGCGGCAAGGGTACTGACGGCGTCATCAACAGCTACGGCATCGAGCGCAGCGGCGCGCGCTACCGCATCAACGGTATCAACCTCTTCGAGCAGCTTCCGAAGGGCGTTCGAGCGACGAGCGAGTGCCTCGAGCTAGGCGCCGCCTACCGGGATGCCGGCACGGACAAGGACTGGGCGCGTCGGCTCGCGCACCAGCTGCTCCGGCGAGAGCCCAGGACGCGGCTCGTCATCGGGCTCGGGCTGCGAGGTTGGCGACTCGGCGTGGATGCGGAGGGGGGCATCCCGAGCGGCGCGCTCTCCCTCACGTCGCCAACGGGAGAGACGCTTGCGATCGCGCAGCGAAACTGTGACGGGTTCAACGCACTGCTCGGAGACAACGCGGAACTCGCACTCGGCCCAGCATGGCGGGCAGACCTGACGGCGCTCGGGGCAGCCAGTCCCGTCGCATGGGAGGGCGTCCAGGGCGGTACTCCTTCTACGAACGACCTTCCGACTGCGCTGAAGAAGGCTCTCGCGGTCTTCTTTCATATCGGCGCCTTCGATGGCGGACCGACGTCGTGGGAGCTTGACGGAGCAGGCCTCGCGGAGGCGCTTGGCATCGACGACCTCGCGCCGCTCGGCTTCGAGGATGTGCCGTCGCCAGCCGCGCTAACGGACGACGAGGCCTTCACGCGTGCGGTGCGCGACTGCGCCGGCGCCGACGGCTTCCTCATCGTGAGTCAGCTTGCCGATCGCTTTGGCGAACTGCTGCACGTTCCCGCGCAAGACCGAGCAGCTGTGCTCGACAGCTTCGCGCGCACCGCGATGTACCACGACCATCTCCGGGTGCTGGACCGCCATCCGGGGCAGCCTCGAATGGGGCGCGGACTCTTCGGCGAGCCCGGAAGCCGACGCATTCGCATCGACTTCACGCCGCTCACGTCAGCCAACCAGCAACCTCGGTCCGCGGCCCAGACCTCCGCGGTGGTAACTTCCAGCGAGAAACAGGGAGAAGAACGATGACCATTTCCAAGCCGTGGGCCGCCAAGGGCGTCGCTCTCTACCCGCCGTCCTTCTCCATGGTGGGCCAGAACCAAGTGTTCAACGCCCTCCACCAGTTCCGCCGTTCCTTCTGGGACGGATCGACGAACGACATCACAGGCTTCTTCGTGGCGTTCGGCGACTGGGGCCTCGGGAAGACGCGGTTGGGGTACGAACTGATCGCGGAGGCAACCGGGCGGGTCGACCAGTGGCTGCTCAACAAGAACGAGTACGTGATTCCGCCGTTCCACCAGGCGGACAGGAAGCCGCGCGTGCTCGAGCCAGCCCTCCAGGACGGAGTGCTGCCGCTCTACATTCGGTACAGCACGGTCTGCGACGACGACCTCGACGCTGCCACCTGGGTGGCTCGGCTGTCGGTCGAAGCGCTCCGGCACACGCTTTTCGCTGATCCGACCGCCGGAGGTCCGCGCGACCTCTACGAGGACTTGAAGGCCGCGATGACTGCGAAGGGCGTCAATCTCAAGGCGCTTTCGGTTGTGCACGACGAGGCGCGTCCGTTCCCCGAGCGTCTGACCGCAGCGAAGAAGATCCTTCGTGATGCCAGCCTCAACCACCTCTGGATCATCGTCGACGAAGTCGAGACGCCCGGCGACCTCAAGCGCGGCCTCCGCGAGGACGCGCTGACCAAGGTGGATGACGAGTACCTCCTGATGGTCTCGGAGGTCATCAAGCACGAGAACTGGAGGAGCCAGCACCCCGACGTGAACTTCCTCTTACTCTGCAGCATGGGCATGAGGGACCAGATTCACATCGGCCCGAACCTTCGGCGCGCCAGTTCGGTGAGCATCGAGCCGAATCAGCTGACCGACGTGCAGAGCTACGTCGACCACATCAAGGGGAGCCTCGCGGATCCGAACGGCGTGAACTACCCCGCGGGGACTCTCGAGGGCGCATTCCTCTCTGCGAATCGCAACTTCGGCTGGCTCAACGTCATCATGGCATCGGTCCACGAGACGCACGCGCGCCATCTTGAGCGTAGAGACAACGTTCACGCATGGCAGCTGCTCAAGGACTTCGCCAAGACGGACGCGCGGGCGACGCACATCTTCAGTGACGGAGCGGTGCTTCCACTCCTCGGCAACGTCACGGGCGTCCCAAAGACGGAGGTCGAACGTCTCGTCTACGGCCAGCTGCCGGCTCCGGTCGGTGGGGCGGCCACTTCGGCTCTCACGGAAAACATGGCCAACGCCCTTCTCGCGCACGAGATGGCCGGGCGTGGGCGTGCGTTCGCTGAGCTGTTCCAGGTTCACATCGATGAGCGTGCCCTCGCCAACGAGCTGACGCGACCCGAGTTCGGCTTCAAGGCCAAGGAGGGCCGGGCGGACACCTACTTCACCCCGAACTGCGAGGTTTCTGTCGTCGGGCTGCTCGAGGCGCTGCGCGCCTTCTCGGTTGCTGTCGGGGGGGCACCAGGGACGGCCGGCGACTTCGTGGTGTACGGCGACCTCGAGCAATGGGGGGAGCAACTCGCTGCTCTGTATCCTCGCGAGGGAATCGAGTTCGCGGCGGAGTCGCTCCATCGGATCTTCTCCAAGGCCGAGTACCGCGTCGATGGGACTCGCTTCGTCGGAATGTCGTTCCGCCTGTGGCGCGAGTTCAACAAGCTCCTGGTGTCGGCGGCGGAAAGCGTCCGCTTCTTCAAAGACGGCAAGTACGAGGCGGCGCTCGACCAGTACATGCGGGATGTCAGCCAGACCAAGGCGAAGCGAGGCGCCGCGGTCTGTCTCGGGCTCGCGAAGCTGCTCGATGAGCGGCTGGATGACGCGGCAGCGAAGCAGGTGTCCGGTCTCAAGGACGTTCCGCACAAGGCGTTCACGTCGGCCTTCGTGTCGCCGTCTCTCGACGGTCTTCGGGTAACGCCCGATGGGCGCTGCACGGTTCTGTATTGTCTCGACGTACAGGAGACCCTCGACAGGCTCCGCGCGTACATCGGGCTCGAGAGGGTGCACCCGATCCTCGTTCTCTTCCCGGCGACCGCGGACGTCGTCTCGTTCGAGCAGCAGCTCGATGCACTTCCCGGCCTGCGGCGATGCGTCATCACGCGCCGGCTCGTGTCTCAAGAGGAAGAGTTCCTCCTCAAGTACTCGGGGCGAGGGGGCGCGTACAACGCGCTCGAGGCGAGACTGAGCAAGGTGGCGAAGGGGCTCGAAGGCTCCTACCGCGATGAGTGGCAGTCGAAGACTCGCGAGTGGGCCAACCTGCTGCGCAAGGGTGGCTACCTCGTCGCTCCCATCTGGACCCGCAAGATGGGCTCGATCGCAGACTTCGCGAAGGGCTATCGCTACATGCTCGCGAAGGACTGCTCTCTCGATGCGGCCGACGAGAATTCGGGTGGCCCGCTCAACAACGTGGAGTTCGAGAACTGCAGACAGGCCGCGAAGAAGAACATCGACACGCCCGCGGCATGGAAGTATGGCGACCTCCTCGGCCTGCTCACGACCGATGGGACGACTCGCCCGAGGGTGCCGCGGTGCTTCTTCGCGTTGCTGCAGGAGCTGCGAACGCAGTCGGCGGTGACGAAGCTGACGAACAGCTTCTTCTTCGCCGTCCCTGATAGCGAGATGAAGGCAAGCCAGCAACTCGAGCAGATCCTCGAGGTGCTCATCGGCATCGGCCTGGTCCGGAAGAAGGGGGACCTCTACAAGGCCGTCGACCGAACGCTGCTTGAGGCGCGGCGGCAGTCCGCATCGACGTGGTTGGAGGGGGAGTGCAAGGACTCCATCAAGAAGCTTACGGATCTGTTCCCGACCCAAGCGGGCATCCTGCTGAACAACAAATACCCGGCCGCGAAACAACAACTCAGCTCCGCTGAGAAGAGCATCCAGCAGGTTGGGTTCGATCACCTCACCGCGGACATCGAGAGCCTCACGGACGACGTCCTTCGCCTGACGGTCGGCCAGATTCTCGATATCGAGAAGCTCATTGTCGACGTCTGTCCTCTTGATATCGGTGAAAGCAATCTGGGCTTCGACTGCTCGGCGGCCCGGATCCTCTCGTACGAAACCCGGTACGCAAGCCTCTCGCTCTGGGAACGCGTCGCGTTCCTCGCGTGGCTGAAGAAGACGTTCGTCGGCACCCGCGACGAGATGATCCACGAGATCGACCAGCTTCTCGCTGAGGCCGGCAAGCTGGATGTCGCCGAGGGGCAGCCCTTCCCGATCGTCCCCGTCACGCTTCCGCTAAAGGCCATCAGGTCGGAGCTCGAGAACGCAGTAAAGGGCCCCGCTCCAGCAGGCTCTCAGACACGCATGGCGACGATTCCCGTCGCGAACTACGTGCTCCTGATCGACCAGTATCTGGTCAACTCGCAGTACGAATCCGCGTGGAAGCGCATGGATGCGCTGAAGGACCTCATCAGCAAGGAGCGTCCCGGAAGCTTCTTCGCCAGGTTCAAGAAGCTGCACGAGCAGTGGGAGAACGCGGTGAAGGACTACAAGCAGGCCGCGTCCGCATGGAGCGGACTTGCGGCCTTCGCTGCCGACGCGCCCAGTCAGGTCCAGGCTGGGTTGAACCCGCTGAAGCTCGAGGTCCAGAAGTACAAGAGCCTAGTCGAGGGCGGACTCAAGCAGCAGGTCCAGGCGCAAAGCGACCAGGTCGCAGAGGCCGAGTTGCTGAAGGTCCTCGAGACTGAGGTCGTCGCGACAGCTCAAGTCGTCCAGGGACTTCCGTCGCAGGTCAGCGAGAAGTTCGAGGATCTCAAGCGCGACCTGAGGAACGTCATCCAGCAGCGTGAACTCCGAGCGTTGAACCGCGTTCTGAAAGTGCAGGGCAAGCCCGCCAAGGTTGAGCCGACCCCTGCTGACACGTACGGGGCAACGAAGAGCCGCTATGAGGCCTTCAACGGTCAGGTCGCCCAGGATGGCGCCGCGTGCTTCGAGAACGCCGGCAAGCAGGTCCACTTCGGGCTGTGGGTCGACATCTCGGGCGAGCTCGAGGCGAACACCTACGACGAGGACAAGCACCCCGACCACGCCGATGCGATCAAGGAGCTCAAGCTCATGAAGCTGCTCCGGTCGAAGCTGGAGCTTCGATGAAGGCGCGCGTTCTTCAGGAGCAGGCGGACCTCTTCGAAGTCGGGGTCCTCTCGCAGACGGCGGAAGTTGTCGCGGTCTCGATGGAGGACCTGCTCGCCTCGCCGGCGGGCCCGCCGATCGTCGTTGTTGGACGACTGCTTGCGGCGTCCCAGCTCACCGAACTTCGTCGCTTCGCGGTGGCCGCCGCACGCGCGCAGGCTGCCATCCTCCTCGTGCCTCCATTCAACGACCTGGAGATCGGCCGCTACTTCGAGACCCCGGTCGAGGTGAGGGCTCAGCGTCGGACATCGTCGGAATCGGCGCGCATCGTCGACCAGTCCGCTGCGGCAGTACTTGGCGCAGTACTTGGCAATGCAGCGAAGGTCCGCTCGGACCACTACTTCGAAACCGCCTTGGGATCGGGCGTGGTGGCCGTTGACGAACAGGGGAAGCCGGTCCTGATCCGCTTCCACGCGACGAACACTTCCGGGCCCGTGTTCTTCTCAGCCCTTCAGCTCCTCACCTATACCGCGCTGACGGACGAGGGCCAGCGTCAAGCCACCCTTGCCCATCTGCTGTCATGGGTACCGGAGGCGCAAACTAAGCCAACGCCTCCTCGTGACGCCGCACTGTCCGCGCCGGGGCGCGGGGTGAGCGCCGACGCTGTCGTACCGGTCGCGCTGCTCGTGGCCGCCGGCGGCGCGCAGTCTGGCGAGGTTCTGGTCCGTCGCGCGAGCGAGTTCTTGGGCACGGACCTCAGCGTCACGCTCGTGAACGACGCGCTTGCTGCGCTCGCTGCACAGGGCCTCCTCCAGGGAACACCGGGTGACTGGACGCCCACGCCGAACGGCCTCCGCGAGTACTTGGAACGACTCGGGCTTCACGCGTACCTGCGGGAGCTGCAGGCAATGCTCGCCATCGAGGAGAGGCACGCATGAAGAGCATCGAACTATCCCGAGCACTGGCAGCAGCGATGAGCCTCCGGCTTCCCGGCACTGTGGGGAAGATCGCGAACAAGATGAGGTACATCGACGCGAAGGCTCCGCAGTTCGTCCGGGGTGGGATCATTCGCGCCGTCGATGCCCAGCGCTTCGAGCGCGTTCATGCGGTGGGAATCTCCTCGAAGAGCCGCAGCATGCCCGCCTTGGGAGGCGTCCTCTACGGCGCCGCGGCGCTTCGTCATGATGTCATCGTCTCGGGCAACCAGGTCACCGAGGGCTTCCAGGACAGCCGTGTCGACATCAACGACATGAACTTCCTCGACGCATCGGAGCGTCTCGCGTGGAAGGAGTACATCCTCGTCTATCGGCTTCTGACGGACCTTATGGAGTCGGATGCCCGTCCAGACGTGATCTTTGTCGACATCCCGTTGCTAGTCCCCCGTGCAGAGCAGAGCGTGAGCCTTGGAGAGCCTGAGGTCGAAGCGGAATGGAACGAACTCCTGGAGGTGATGGAGGGGTTCTGGCAGAGGTTCCTCCCCGCGCTCTTTCCCAACGATCCGAAGGGACCGTTTCTCGTTTCGCTCCAGTCGCGACGAGACCTGAACGCGGCGGTGCTGAATGCGCTCCGTGAGAAGGGAGCCGACGGGTCGCCCGAGGCGATCAGCACTGAGGCCGTCGACCTCGTGCAGAACGAGTGGTTGCAGCTCAGGCAGGTTGGCGTCCTTCGCTTCCTGCGCGGAGCTCTGCGCGCCGGGCACCGCACTGCGGCCTACTACTACGAGGCCCTCGGGCGGCAGATGAAGCGGTTCGAGCCGAAGACAGTCGCGAACCACGGCCTGATCGGCTTTCACATCCAGGTCGGCATCCGCACGCCGATCTGGAAGGTCGAAACAGTCGGCGCTGCGGGACAGTGGGACTCCGCGTCGCTCGACAAGCTGGCCAGCATCACCGCGTACCTGACGCTGAACGACAACCCTCACATGACGCCATTGCCGCTTTGGTACGCCGAACAGCTCGTGAAGATGCCGCGTGAGGTTCTTTCTAACTACCTTCGTTCGACCCTGGGCATGCTCAAAGACCGCGCAGTGGACCGGGCCTGGCTCGAGGGTGTCGACACCATGGATGAGGAGTGAGCATGTTCCGAGACGACGACAACTACATTGGCAAGCTCGTAGGAAACACAGGTCAGCCGGACAAGCTCACCGTCGCCCTGCGCACCAGCTTCTCTGCGCGACGTGGCGAGTTCGTCCGCGTCGCGCACCAGGAGCGCGAGTCCGACTCCTCGCTCGACGTGCTCGGCAGGATCGTGGGGCTCTCACGGTCCAACATCTTGTTCAGCCCCGCTCTGGGGGAGGGCATCAGCGAGGTCGAGCTCCTCCCCCAGTCTCGGCTCTCGGGCGAGACCGTCTACGCGACGCTTGAGCTGGTTGGCTACAAGGACCCGTTCACGGGGGAAATTCGTATTCCTCGACGCCCGTTGACGCCGGGCACGAAGGTCTACGGCGTCGACTACGCGTTCCTCACCAGCTTCTACGAGTTCTCAGAGGATACGAGCATCCATCTCGGAAACCTCGTCGGCTACGAGAAGGGGGAGAACATCGTTCCGGTCTTTCTCGAGGCGAATACGCTGGTCACTGAGCATCTCGCTGTGCTTGCGATGACCGGCTCCGGAAAGAGCTACACCGTCGGACGGATCATCGAGCGCCTGATTTCGCAGCTCAATGCCTCCGTCGTCGTCTTCGACCCGCACGGTGAGTACGGAAAAGCATTTCGTGGAGGGAAGCTCAATTTCAACGAGCGACTCGACAAGGTCGAGGACCCGCGGGACCGGCAGAAGCTCGACGAGATCCAGGGCACCCTCCAGAAGCTTCAGGAGCGCGGCGGCGGCATCAAGGTCTACACACCTCAGCTCCGCACGTTCGACGAGAAGTATGCCGGGAAGAACAAGCGACTCGCGCTCCAACTGGACCACTTCGACGTCGACGAGTTCTCGGGGGTTCTTCCCGGTCTGACCGAGCCCCAGCAGCGCGTGCTGGATGTGGCGCTCCGGTACTGGAAAGAGAACGTCGACGAGCCCCGAGACATCCAGGAGCTCTTCGCCATCCTCGAGGATCTCGATCGCCTGAAGGAGTGGGTTGGTGAATCGGGTAGCCCGGGAGAGGCCAACGCGCTGAAGGGAGGAAGCGCGAACATCGCCGCGATGCGCCTGCGGCGGATGATCAACGAGGCCCAGAGCTTCTACTCCCGCGCCGCTGGCGAGCCGTTCGATGTCTACGAGATGGTGGGCGATGACAGCACCACCACCGGTCGCCTTTGCATCGTCGACTTGCAGGGTCTTTCGAACACGGCCCGCCAAGTGATCGTGGCGCTCATCTCGAGCGAGCTCATGAAGGCCGCCGGCGACAAGCAGCGTCCGACCAGGCCCGTATTCATCGTCTACGAAGAGGGACACAACTTCGCCCCAGCCGGCGAACCTGCGATCTCCAAGAACATCATCAAGCGGATTGCGGCCGAGGGACGAAAGTTCGGCGTGGGCTTCGCGATCGTGAGTCAGCGTCCGAGCAAGCTCGACTCCGACGTCACGAGCCAGTGCAACACGATCGTGGCCATGCGGATCAAGAACCCGGATGACCAACGATTCATCCAGAAGACCTCTGACTACTTCTCGGCCGCGGACCTAGCAGAGCTGCCTACGCTGTCCACGGGCGAGGCACTCATCTGCGGGCGGGCGATCATTGCACCGCTCGTAGTCAAGGTCGGCACGAAGGCATTGATCCACGGCGGCGAGTCGCCGCGTGTCTGCGAACGCTGGGGAAAGTCACAGGGATGATGCCGGGAGCCCGACACTCGCTCGCTGATGAGGTCTTCGCCGCGCTCATTGACCGCAGCGTGATGGCGGAGCATTTCCCGATGCTCCTGTCGGGGGGGATTCCGGATCTTGGACTGACGATTCACTCGCACTTCCTCACTGTGCTAGCAGGCGTCGGTCAGTCGATGCACTACGCGACCGTTGCGGAGTGCCCGATCTGGTGGGCGCGCGAAGACGGAGTCGGAGACGTTCGCGCCGACTCGGTGTGGTTCGACAAGACTCCTCTGCGACCCAGGCTCGCGTTTGAGTTCGAGCGCTTCGAGAGGGGAGATGAGGGAAAGCTGCGCGGCAAGATCGAGAACCTCGCCATCACTTCGAACAACACCGAGGAACTCGGCCTCTGCGTCTTGGTCTACTGGGTGCGCAGCGGCTCGGCGCCGCGAAGCATGGACGCCATCATCGCCTCCTATCGCGATGGATTTCGTCGCAACGGGAGAGTCGTCCCGCCAGCCGGTACGCCGCTGATGCTCGTCAAGTGTGTGATGCGCGAGGTTGTTGGGACAGACCGTCTCGTGTTCGGCGAGTTCCTGCGAGACGAGCGCAACGAGCGGCTCGCGCTGGGGAGGGTATAGGCATGGCCCTGATCGTGTTCCGCGGCAGACCCGGCGAGGAGCTCGGCGATCGTTTCCGCTTGCTAGCTGAGTTGGGCAAAGGGAGCTTCGGCGAGGTGTGGCAGGCGCGCCGCCTGAAGGACGGCGTCACGGTAGCGCTCAAGATCCCTAAGGACCAGGAAAAGGGCGAGGAGGTCCTGCGGAAGGAGTCGGACATCATCAAGGACCTCCACCATCCCAACATCGTGCAGGTGCACGGCTTCCACAACATCAGCGAGCTTTTCGTCATCGAGATGGAGTTCGTCGATGGGTACGACCTGGCCAAAGTTCTCGACAACGTCAGTACCCAGGCGCCGCTCACCTTCGAGAGGATGCTCGATTGGACGCTGCAGATCTTGGATGGGCTCGCTGCGGTCCACGCCGCGGACATTTCGCACAACGATCTCAAGCCGCAGAACATCCTCGTCGACAAGGTGACGGGGGCAGCGAAGCTCACCGACTTCGGGTCCAGTCGAAGGCTGGAGGACGTCTGGGTGTGGACCAAGCGCCACGGGACTGAAGCGTACATGGCGCCCGAGGTTGCGCTCGAGGGCAAGCGCGCGAAGGACGTCAGCGACATCTACTCGATCGGCGTGCTGCTCTACGAGATGGCAACGGGGCGCCTGCCGTACTCGAGTCCGCACCAACTTCTGACGGGAGTGCAGCTCGCGAAGCCGCGAGAGGTCAACCGAGACATTCCCCCCGACCTCGAGGGGATCATTCTTCGCGCGATGGCGCGACGTCCCGAGAGCCGGTTTCCCAACTGCGCTTCGATGAGGGTTGCTGTTAACGCCTGCCTGGGCTCGCTGCGCACGGCCAGCGCGACCGCAGCGATGCCATCACGTTCGGAGCCCAGCCAACTCGGCTTCCGTCCCCCCACGTCGAGCCCGCTCTACTACCTCGAGCTCGCGAAGGAGCGTCTTGCCGCAGATGACGCCCAGGGAGCGTTGGAGGCAGCCGAGGCGGCCGTCGATCGGAGCGACGGGCACCCGCAGTACCTGCGCATGCTCGGCGGCATCTGCCTGCGCCTGGGCTACCAGCGCAAGGCCGCCGAGGCGTACGAACAGCTGCTCGCGACGTTCGACCGTGGTTACCCCGTCGAGGCACACCAGCGTAGAGAGGTGCTTGAGCGCCTCGGGCAGCTGTACGTCGGCCTTCAGCGATACGTAGAAGCCGTCGCCATCTACGAGCGCCTGCTTGAGCACGTCGACCGTCCGTACACGCGGTTTCGCCTTGCTGTCACGGTGGGGCTCGATGGCAACTACAAGAGGGCCATTCAGCTCCTCGAGAGCGTACGGGCTGAGCGCCCCGATGCCGTGGTCGTGTACTCAAAGCTCGGATGGGCGTACGCCCTGAACGGCAACGACCGGCTGGCACTGAGCTTCTACAACCAGGCCTTGGCGCTCGACGCCTACGACCTCTTCAGCCTCTTCGAACTCGGCAAGTACTACTTCATGATCGGCGACCGGCGACGGGCGCGGGAGTTCTTCCAGCGGGTCCTCGATGCCGACAAGCAGGGCAACTACGCCGACCGAGTCCGCGAGATCACTGGGCCAGCGGTCTGATGGGCCCCGGCACGGCAGCGCTGGCCACGGGCGGCGGCCCGGTGTGGCTACCTAATATTCGGGTCCGACGAGAAGCGCGCGTCAGCGAACGCGTCATTGCGTGCACAGTCCTGAGGATGGGCGCCCGAAGAATGCTTGGGCATGACGGGGTGAAAGTGGGTGAATATGTGCAGGTGCCTCTGTGAGGCCACGCGGTCCGTCACGGGGTGCGGCAGAATTCTGGCGTGCTGGCTACGGCCGGCAAGAATGGCCGGATGCGGGCCATCGTAAAGGCGCTTGCTCAAACGTTGCGCTCGGCCTTGCGGAGCCGTTCGGAGCTAGCACTGGAGAACCTGGCTCTTCGCCAGCAACTCGCAGTCTTCCGTGAGAAGCGCCCATCCCCGAGGCTTGCTCGGGGCGACCGCCTCTGGGTGTGGATCTGGTCCTGAGCACGGAGTGAGCTGACAAGCTGGGGAACTGCTGAGTGCCTGGTGCTCGGCAGCATCGTGCTTGCTCGTGGGTTGTGCCACCGGAGGACATCCCGCCGATGCCGAAAGTCACCATCGAAGTGCCGGAAGGATTCGAGGACGCTGTCGAAGCGCTGGAGGAAACGCTGAAGCGTGCCCAGAAGGGTGTGGCGGGTGCGAAGGCGGTAAGTCCTCGCCCGAGCCCGTCGAGAGCGAGGTTGACGCAGAGGTTCTGCGAATGATTGCTGGGTGAGTCGTCTCAGCGCGACGGGCCGCGAGCCTCGGCCCAGAGGGAGACTTCGCCGTCCGGC